>JAADGH010000115.1:0-9044 GCA_013152475.1 Planctomycetota bacterium | reverse complement strand
AGGCGCAAAGACGCAGAGAGCCACAAACGAACAAGAGGTACTGTCATTCCCGCGTAAGCGGGAATCCACTGCCCCGGATCATTCCATCTGTATTCAGCCGCGTTCATCTGTGGTTCCATTCCGGCGGGCGAATCGCCCGCCCTACATCCTCCATGCTCAGAGGGTTCAAGGGTCGAAAGGTCTAAAGGTCGAAGAGCAGGAATCGTGTTCTGGCTCTTTGACCCTTCGACTCTTTGACTCTTCGGCTACGGCTCGACGTAGTCGTCCAGCGTATTGTCCAGGTCCGTCTCGATCTCCTCGCCGGATTCGTCTTGTTTCGTGTAGGTCAATGCTGCCTGCACGTCCTTCTCCGTCGAGTGGATCGACGTCTGCGGCGCCACGCCGGGGATGCTGAGCTGCCCGGCGGCCAGGGCGTCGAGGATGCCGGTGGCCTCGTCGAAGTTGCGCTGCCACAACCCCGCCTCGCCGCCGCCCTCCGCCGCAAAACCCCGCCGCGTGGCCAGGGCGTAAACGGCCAGATCGACGCAGATGCGCTTGATGATGCCGGGCGTGCTCGAGAAGGGCACGCTGTATCGCGCGCTGAGTTTCGTGTCGATGATGTCCTCCGCGCGGTCGATCATCTCGTCGACGGTCGCCAGCTCGCCGGCGCTCAGGGATCCGTCGTTGTCGTCATCCGCCCACCGGATCACATTGTCCGGGTGGGCGCGGGTATCGAGGTCCGTTTTCACACAATAGGCCATGGGTCTCCTCCATATGCTTTTTCATCCGTCCGTCATCGCGAGGCCCGGAGGGCCGTGGCAATCTCATCAAATGAGATTGCTTCGCCGCTCCCCCGGCAAGGCGGGACCGCTCCTCTTAATGACATGCCGTGCGGGACCTTGGAGTGCTGGAGCCCTGCTCCAGCTTTCGTGTGGCCGAAGCCATGCTTCGGCCACGGGCGGCAGCATGGCTCCCGCCTAACAAGGAGCAAGCAAGGCTTGCGCACTCCAAGGTCCGGCTTCCGGGGACACGAAGTCGCCGCTGCCGCCACAGGGACACGCGGAACTCCGCAGGCATGAAGCCTGCGGCTACAGTGCCTTGTGTGCCACGCTCAAACTTGTTTTGAGCGTGTCTTCGGGCGACGGATGTCTCGCGCCATTCGCACGCTCAAGCCCGCGAAGACGCAGGCTTGGGCGTGGCACACACACTTGCCCCTCAAGCTCCCCCTCGCGACCGAGGCCGAGAGGGGGTTGTTGAGGGCCCTGCGTGGCTTCCCGGGACACGATCCGTCGCCTTCGGCGCCTTGATCATGTCCCCGGTCCTCCGCGGGTCGCTTATGCGATCGCGTCTTTGATGAGGTAGAAGAACACGTCGCCCGTCAGCTTGATGTCCGTGTAGCCGTCGGACACCGCGATGGCGTCGCACTTCCGCCCCTCCTCGCGCCACTTGCGCACCTGCCGCGGCTGCCACTCGAAGGTGACCAGGCCGCACGGCGTCTTCTTGCTCGGCTTCACCGTGGGGATGTGGCCGATGATCACGTCCACGCCCCAGATCGACCCGAGCGCATCCGTCTGCCCCTCCTGCGCCGTGTTCTGGTAGGCGCTCGCCTCGATCACGCGCAGTCCGGCCACGTGGTCGGTCAGGCCCGAGGGCGTCACGGCCTCCTGGGCATACTTGTAGCGGTCCAGGTAGTCCGGGTGGTGGGCCAGGGTCTGGGCCACCTCGCTCGGGATGATCAGCACGTTCGCCTGGCGGAGGCAGTTCTCCAGGACCGACAGCTTCGCCGTCTTGATGTCGTCGAAGGGGTCGGAGTTGGCGGAGTCGCTCCACTGGTCGGTTCCGCTGAGCGTGGTGTTGTTCGTGATGTTCGTCGTGCTGGTCAGGAGGCTCGCGACGCGGCTCTCCCGGTCCAGGGCGACCACGTCCAGCAAGAACTGCACGGCGTCCTGCTCGGGATCGACGGCCGGGTCGGCGTTGCCACGCTCCTCGTCGGAGATGTAGTGCACCAGCTCGTGGTCCTCGCAGAAGTAGCTCGTGCTCGACAGGGCGAAGTCGATCGCCCGGGGGCTGTCCTTCTCGTGGCGCAGCGTCTCCACGAGGCGGATGTTGTTCTTGTCCCATTCATAGTACTTGTCGTTCTGCTTGACGACGGGCACGCGCGGCGCGACGGCTTCGGCCACGAGTCCCGTGTCCGGGTTCGAATACCGCATGGCGAACTCGCTCAGTGCGGCGTCCACATGAACGTCTGTAGCTTCCGGCATGATTTTTCCTCCTTATCGTTTGATTGATTTCGCAGCCGCAGGCCTTAGCCTGCGCGTTCCGGTTCACGTCCCGAAGTAGTACAGGAACACGAGCGAAACTTGTCCCACCATCCTCTCTGTGTGCCACGCTCAAACTTGTTTGAGCGTGTCTTCCCGGTCGTGGATTCCCGCCTTCGCGGGAATGACGACTTCGCTCGCGGGTTGCGAGCAACCCGTGTCACACAGTCACGTTCCGAAGTAGTACGGGAACACAAGCGCCTCGACGATGTCCCCGTCGGCGCCTGCCGCGGTGGACAGGATCTTCCCACACGGATTGACCGCCACGCCGTTCCACGTGCCGTCCAGGGCCGTGGCGGTGGCGACCTTGCCGCTGCCTGACGCCTGGATCTTCGCCCCGGCGCTGATCGCCGCCGAGGCCGTCACCTTCGACACACCCAACACCCGCACCCGCACCGACCGTCCGGTGGTTGTGGTGCCGCTCTGGGCGATGCCGATGGCCTCTTCGCCGGCGCCGCAGTCTTGCACGCCGCTCGCGCCCAGCTTCACCGGGCCGTACTTCGTGCACGTCCCCGCAGCGGGGAAGGTCAGGTCGAAACATTCCTTTTCATACGCTTGGCTCATTGCTCATTTCCTCCTTCTCGAAACAGTTGTTCGTTCCTCGTTCCCAGGCTCCGCCTGGGAACGCACTACCAGAAGGCTCTGCCTTCACCGTCCCCAGGCAGAGCCTGGGGACGAGATGCATACTTTCTCTTTTCTCGGGTGCCACGCTCAAACTCGTTTGAGCGTGTCTTCGGGAGGCGGATGCCCTACGTTGCTCGCACGCTCAAGCCCGCGAAGACGCGAGCTTGGGCGTGGCACACACGCACAGGGATGACGATGGTCTGTGCCTTGTTCCTCGTTCCCAGGCTCCGCCTGGGAACGCACTACCAGAAAGCTCTGCCTTCACCGTCCCCAGGCAGAGCCTGGGGACGAGATGTGAAGGTTCTGCCTTCGCCGCCCCCCGAGGTCGAAACTCGTTTGAGCGTGTCTTCGTCTTGCGTTGCTCGCACGCTCAAGCCCGCGAAGACGCGAGCTTGGGCGTGGCACACACGCACAGGGATGACGATGGTCTGTGCCTTCATATCCTCTGCACCTTTGCGTCTTTGCGTGAGGCCCTGCCGTTCATTCCGCCATCCGCGCCCGCGCCATCCGCAGCGCCTCGCTGAAGGTTGTGCGGTTGCCCTTGGCGTTCTCCTCATCGAAGATCGTCACGGCCACGTCGCGCAGCTCCTCGTTGACGACGTTGTCGGCGTCCTCGGCCCGGAACATCACCCGCGCCGGGGCCGTCGCCGGGGCCCGCGCGATCTCACCGAACTCGATGACCTGCGGCAGGTCGCCCAGGAAGCTCTCCATAAACGAGAGCTGCGAGACGGTCGCCTCCTGCCCGTCCTCCTGGAAGATCACCACCTTCTCGGTGGTCCTGTCGGACAGCGTCTCGAGGAACGCCCGCAGGCCCATGTCCTCCCAGGCCGGGAGCAGCTTGCCCTGCTCCTTCAGGTCCTCGCAGAAGGCGGCGATGCGGCCCCTTCGGGCGGCGGCCTCGCGCTGGCGGTCGCGCTCCTCCAGGGCGGCCACCTGGGCCTCGGCGGTGAGGGCGCGCTGTTTCAGCGACTCGTTCTCATCGCGCACCGGCGCCAGAGCGCGCTCGAGCATGGCCGCCACCTGCTCCTCGGTGAGCGTGTCCTGCTCCTTGAACTCGACGCGCACCGACTCGCCGAACTCCTCGTGGAACTTCGCCGGGGCCAGGCCCTTCACCGCCGGCACCCGCGCGCCGAGGAACGACACCGCCTTGAGGTAAGGCTTGCCCAGGCCCATGAAGTCGGTGTAGATCTCCGCGCTCACCTTGCGATACTCGCCCGAGCGCAGGAGCTGTCGCATCTTGTCCGTCACGAGCGACGGGATGGCGACCAGCTTCCGGCCGATGCGCTTCACCCGGCCGACCCACCCGTAGGCCGGGCCGTCGTTGTGGTGATCGAGGGTGATGGGCGCCTCGTGGAGGGACGGGTCGTACGACTCGGCGATGAGCTCCAGGTCTTCTTCCGAGAAGCGCCCCTGCGGATAGTCGCCCGCGCGGAATATCTCGATCCCCGGCCCGTCGCAGGGGACGTATTCCTCATTTTGGATTGCGGAATTCGGATTGCGGAGTTCGGAGTTCACGTCCTCGTCATCGTCTTGTGCCACGCTCAAACTCGTTTGAGCGTGTCTTCCGGCTGCTCGTGGATTCCCGCTTGCACGGGAATGACGACTGTGCTGGGTGGCCGCTTCCTCCTCGTCGTCGTGCTCGTCATCGTTCTCGTCGAGCACCGTATCCGGCTCCTTGATTTCCACGTCGTGTTCGGTTGTCTCTGGCATCACTCACTCCTCCTCACCGAGTTTATTTTCAATTGTCGATTTGCGATTGCCGATTGGCTCATGCGGCATCCTTCGCTGCGAGCAGGTCGTCGTCTTCGGCCGGCTCGGGGATGTTGAAGGTGTCGTAGAGGTGCCGCTTCGCCACGGGCAGGCCCATGTCCCTGACAACGATGCGATAGACCTCCGCCGCCTGCCGCAGGTCGTCCGGCGGGTCGGTGTTGATGACCATCTTCGGATAGCGCCGGGTGCGACGGGGCCGGGTGTAATTCCAGTCCACCAGCCACCGGATGAGCTGGTGGTTGATGACGCCCATGAGCGACTCGGCATCGCCGCGGACATACTCCGCCCGGATCTGGTCGTGCACATCCCCCAGCGACCGCGCCCCGCGCTCGCCGGCGTCGCTGGTGAGCGTGCCGCCGAGGACCGACTGCGCCTCCCACCGGTCCATCAAGTCGATGAACTCCTTGTGTGTCTGCACGCTGCCACCCATGCGCGCCTCGAGCAGGTCGATGGTGATGTCGTCGGGCAGGGTAATGCCCGTCTCCACCTTGATCCGCTCGATGATGTCGCGCAGCGTGGCCTGATCCTCCGTGGGCAGACCCCGTTGGTACTTCGCGATCACCGTGGGCTGGCCGAATTTTTCGTTGAAGATGCTCCACCACTTCACGCTGTGCTTCTTGAAGAAGTAGGCCCAGTAGCAATAGCTCAGCACGGCCGAGCCGTAGGGGTTCTCGTGCCTCGGGTTGAAGGAGTGCACGAGGAATTTGCGCGCCGGCACGGGCCGGCCCCGGGGGCAGTCGGGGGTGCGGAGCAGCAGCTCGTTCGTGTCGCGGTGGAAGCCGAAGGCCTTCTGGTCGCGCGAGAGGAGGCGGTCGATGACGACGCGCCCCTTGCCGTCGAGCTTCCACATGATCTCGCTCACGGCGAAGCCCTTGGGGATGGCGTCGCACAGCTCGCGGAGGTCCTGCTCGAAATTTTCCAGCCCGTCGATGACCTCCTGGACGAGATCGCGTATCCACCCGTCCAGCTTCCCGTCCGATGCGGCGACGATCTCGCGCGGGCGGCCGAGGATCGCGTTGGTGCGCGTCTGGATCAGGCTGAAGAGCTTGCTGTCGGTGCGGAGCATGTGCTCGTAGAAGGCGATGCCCTTCGCGCCGGCCTTTTCCCTGAGGATCGGGTCGGGGTTGGTCTTCAGGTCGCCGAGCCAGTGGCGGTAGAGGTCCGTCGTCGCCGGTCGGGCGATCTCGGTCATGACCGCCTGTTGCGGCCGTTCGTTTGCGTCGCGTGTGCTGAGCGTTGCCATCAATATCCCTCTCTTGTCTCTCGGTGACTGTCGAAGAAGTCAAACTGCGTCGCGCCGATCCGTCGGCGGCCGACGGGGTGGGCCTCGGGCCGGCCCGCGCCCCGGCCCAGGCGGACGAGCATCTCCAGCGCGTCGGGGCCGTCGTCGTGCTCGCCCTTGGGGAAGTGGAGGAGCTGCTCGATGAGGAGGCCGTCCTCCTTGCGAAACCGGACGATCCCGTTCTCCACCAACGGGGCGATGGCGGTGATGCGGAGGACCTTGTCGGCGTGGTTCACCATCTCCTGCACGGGGATGAAGGCGCCCGACTCGGCGGAGCGCTCGCGGAGGCGCTGGGCGAGAAGCACCTGAAAGTTGTTGCTCTCGATGCCCACCTTCATCGGCCGCCATTTGAGGCACAGGCGGAAGATGGCCGCGATGAGGTCGCCGGGCGACATGCGCCGGATGATCGACTCGAGGATGTAGAGCCTCTCCGGCCGGACCACGCCGCCCACGACGATGGCCGAGAAGTCGCCGAGCTCCTTCGCGCCGAGGGACGGATCGACGGCGATAAAGACCGCCAGCGGCAGGCCCTCGATCTCGGTCGATTCGTAATAGCGAATCCATTCCTCCTTGAAGCGCCGGGCCTCGGGGTCGACGGGCTCGTTCTGAAACTCCGCCGCGAAGGCCACGCTGCCCATCTCGAAGCGGCGCAGCATGAGGCGGTAGATGTCCCAGTATCTGGGCCAGAGGACCTCCGCCCCCTCCTTCATCTCCCGCCGATGCCTGCGGTGGAACGCCTTCGCCCCCCCGTGCCCATAGTCCCGGAGAATCTCCTCCCACTTGGCCCAGAGCTTCATACGCCTCGGCCAGGCGAGGACGGCCTTGAACTGCTTGACGCGGAAGCCGCCCTGCCGCATGACGCGCCGCAGCAGGCCATCGTGGTGGACGGCGGTGCCGATGAGGACGACCTTCCCCTTCGGGTCGAGCGCGCCCAGGACCTCCTTGTGGAACCAATCGCGCCGCTTCCGCCGCACGGCCGCCGACTGCGTGGTGGCCAGCGACTCAGGGTCGTCCACGACGATGAGGTCGGGCCGGAACTCGCGGAACTTCGACCCGCGAATCTTCTGCCCCTCGCCGAAGACCTGGAGGCACGCGCCCGTGGCCGTGATAAGCCGCCGGTCGGACCAGGCCCGCGTGCGGAACGGCCCGAATTCCTTGATGAGCTTGGTGTTCGACTCCATCTCGTAGCGGATGGCCTGGAGGAAGCGGCTGGCCTGGTCGCTGGTCTCCGAGATGAGGAGGATGTGGCGCGCGTGCTTATAGAGCATGTGATGGAGCAGGAAGCTGAGGGTGATCTTGGTCGATTTGCCGTGTCCGCGCGGCGCCTCGACGACGCAGTGGCCCGCCTCGCGCAGGAAGGCGTCCAGCTCCTCGTGGAACCGGCCGCCGGGCGCGGAGAAGTGGTGGCGGAGATAGGTCTCCTCGAAGAAGCGGATGTTTTTCTCCGCGACTGGGCGATTCGGTTTCATGTCCTTCGATTTCGTCATGCTGCTCCATCTTGGGAGGCGGCAGGGAGAACGTGCGGCCCGCATCTTCTGGTTTGACCGGTTCATCCCTGCCTCCCCCTCAACGTCCTTTCATCTGCCGTAACAGTTTGTCGAACAGCGCTTTACGCCGCCGCCCCATGGCCCGGACGCGGGGTTTGATCGAGTCGATCAACGCCTGCGGGCCGTCCTCGGCAATGGCCTCCTGCACCACGCGCAGCCCCTGCCGATAGGCCATCATGCGGTCGGTCACAAACACCGCGAATGCGAAAAGGAGGGCGAGCGCGCTCATGGCAAAACCCTGGGGAGTGGGGATGGAGGTGATGCTCACGCGCTCGCCCCGGATCGTCGTTGTGTTCGTCTCGGCAACGGACTTGTCCACGCCGCCTTCGTCGCCGATGCGCATCGTGTCCGCCACAGCGAAGCGGTTGCTGTGCCCCGCCGGCTGGAAGCCGACCTGGTTGTCCGCCGCGCAGCCGAGCAGCAGTGTCGCCGCGGAGACGCAGAGGACAGCAAGTGCAGTGCGGAATACGGAGTGCGGAATGCGGAATGAAGAAAAGCCCGAACTTCGCACTCCGCGCTCCGCACTGAGTTGGTCTGTGTTCATCTCTGGTTTCATCGTCATACCCCCAACACCAGCTTGCCCGCGCCGAGGACGAGGAGGCCCAGCACGTCCAGCAGGGAGACGCCGGGCTGGCGCAGGTCATCGAGCATCTTGTCGTAGTATTGGTTTGCCTGGATGCGCGCCTGCTCGGCGACGCGTTCGACCGTGCGGTCGACGATCGCGGCGCGGACCTCGGGCTGCTCCAGGTGGGCAAGGGTCCGGTCCTGCGCCAGGGCGATTCCCTCATCGACGTATTTGCGAATGTCGATGGACAGGCACCCGCTGAGGGCGATGCTCATGACCATGATGAGAATTCGTGTGCCGACTCGCTTCATCTTTTCTCCTTAACGGTGAAGAGACGTCCCGCCTCTTCCGAAGCGGCAAGATGCCGCCTCTACTTTCTTTTCGTTATCGTCTATCGTCATCGTTCTCGTCCTCGATGGCGGAGGGATTGCCTGCTCGCAACCCATCCCACATGTCCGAAGCGGCAAGATGCCGCCTCTACTTTCGGCCCAAAAGAAAAGCCCAGGCATTACGCGTTTGCGTAACACCTGGGCTATCGAAATCCGTTCCCGCGGGTCTGGGGCCCGCGGGGTTTCGAGTTGTCAGGTCTTTTTCTGCGGCTTCCCGCCGACGGGGCTACCGGTTCTCGTTGGGCCGGGTCAGGAACCCGGCGCCGTCCGGGGTGTCCATCGGTCTACCGCAACACTATGACTTGCTGCCCCGATGTTCGATCTCGTGAACCCGTGTGGTCGAGATCCGCGACCGGGTCTTTTTGCCCGGCAGGTGTCGGATATCGATGGTCACGGTCCCGCCTTCATTTTTGTCCCACAGCGTTTCGATTTCTGCCACCACCGCCTCGATGACCTCCGTCATCGCCCCATATCGCACAGCCATGCCACTACCTCAGTCCCCACGACATTGAATCAAGGATGCCATCGCACGTTGAGCATGAGTTCACAAGAAGCATACCATACAAATGG
>JAADGH010000086.1 GCA_013152475.1 Planctomycetota bacterium | reverse complement strand
GCGATTACAAAAAAGACCTGGACGTTTTCCAGAAGCTCGGCCTCATGCCGGGGGCCACACTGACGGCACGGGAGGCGTTCAAACTGCTGTATGAGCGCATCACATCCACAAGGGAGATATGTGGTTACGGAGACGGCGTCGTTCGATCCGAAGAGTGGAAAATCTGCGGCGGCCCGGACGGCAACCCGGGGTATGCCAAGGCACGTGAGATGGGAATATTCTGAGCAATGCTACAAGCATTTCACTTCATCGCTCTGGCTATTGCCGAGGCGAGCCAGTCCCCGCCGGAGGCAGGGGGGGGAATTCTGCAATGGCTTGCCGCCAATCCATTCGCGGCGACGCTGCTCTTCCTGCTCTTCGCCACGTTGATTGGCTCCCTGCTCTCGCGATCGATGCCTGAAGGACTTCGAGAGCTATCCCGTCACGCTGCATCTGAAGAGCGGCGAGGTCCATCACGGCTGCCTGGATGTTGAGCGAACAGGATTGGAGTTCGTCTACGAGAAGCCTGCCTCGGATGAGGACATCACCAAGGCCAGCTACCTGATCTACCAGCCGGAATACAACACAGTCCATGCTCTCGTGCGCTACCATGACGCCCTGGACGAGAAGCAGATGCGAACCAGAGAGCGCGCCGAGCGAAAGGCCTATCACCCGGGCTTGATCCGCCGTTCCTGCCGCGCGCTGCGGAACTTCTTCGCAAGTGTGAAGGACGCTATCGTCGAAGCTCTGGGTCTTGTGGTCGGGCGCATGAAGGGAATCCAGGCGGTGGCGCCCATCATGAAGAGCGGGGGGGCGTATCTCGATCGCGTCGGCAAGCAGGCCATCGGCACAGCCGCCGACGTGACCTACGACCCGCTGCTGGAGAAGCAGATCGGCATGCGCGTCGTGCTCCAGCTCCCCGACGACAGCCCCGGCCCGAACGAGTACGTCGGCACGCTGCGGGAGTACACGAAGGACTTCTTCGAGCTGCTGGGCGTCGACTACGAACGGGTGTGGGAAGTGGCGGTGATGGGAGAAGAGAGTGGGGCCTCGGCCGGAGCCATTGCAATGGAGCGCACACCGAACGGCGTTCGCCTCGAGAACCGCAACCCCTTCGACGTGGAGCTGGAAGCCGTGACGATCCAAGGGGAGGGCGAAGGCGCGGACGGCTCGGCGGTACCGGTCGAGATGCCGATGCAAGTTGCTGCCGGGGCGACGGTCCAGTTCGCAATTCCATCCGATGCGAAGTCGATATCCCTGAAGTTTCGCACCCGCCGCAAGGCCGACCTCATCGTGCCCCGCACCGGTTCCTTCATTCGGCACAAGAGCGAATGAGGCATGACACCCAACATCTTGGGGGTCGTGACCTGCGTTACCCCGTATGGTGTATGGAGTTCGTTCGGTACTTCGTAATGTTTCGCGCTCCCCCCTTTCCGCCCACACTCCCATCCCCACGGACTGGGCTGAGTTCGTTTCGCAAATTCGACCCTTTGAGTTCGTTTCGTAATCTCATTGTTTTTCTGCCTCCCCCTTAAACGCCACAGCCCCGGCGGTCAGACCGGGGCCATCTCATCTAAAGTGTACCCCACAAAACGGGACCTGTCAAACCGAACCTGCAGAATTTTGAGAAAATAATAGCCACCGACGCTGCTCCCACTTTCCCAAGTCGCGCTATTGTCGGGGCTTATGGCGAACAATCATGTATGATGCCACCAGAGCTCGTAGCTATTTTGTAGGCGGCTTTGATGTCCCGGTGCCAATCGCGGTGTAGATTGCTGTCGCGACGGTCGACTCGTGCCCAAGAACTCTCTTGACTGCCTGAACATCTGCCCCACGATCAAGCAGGGCCTTGGCAAAGGTGTTCCTAAACTTCGTGGGATTGACGGGTTCTGCAATCCCCGCACGCTTGCCTATCTTCTGTATCACTCCAAAGATCGCGAACCGTGTCATAGGCGTATCGGATCGCTGCAGGAACAGATGTTCTCTTGCCCCTTGACGATGACCAAGGCATTCTTGGACCGCCTTAGAACACGACTCGGATAGCGGGACATACCGGTCCTTCTTGCCTTTTCCGCGAACGTGGATCCTCGACTCATTGCCTTCCGTTCGTTCAAAATCCCCAATCGTCAGGTTGCATAGTTCACTGACACGAAGGCCGGTCTCTGAGAACAGCCTTACGATTGCCTTGTCTCGGGGTGTATCGGCAGAATGGATCATCGCAACAACCTGATCCTGGGTAAAGACTTCGGGCACACGCCGCGGAGATTCTTCTCTTGGCAGACCCACTATCGGATTGTCCTTCCTCACCCCCTGATGTATCGCCTCCAAGAACATAGTGTTGAGAGCGGCCCGTGCCACGCCAACACTGGCGGGAGCATAGCCGGCCCGCCCGAGTTCTGCGAGAAAGGCTTGCACATCCCCAGTGCCAGCCGTCTCAAATGAATATCCCGCATCGTTGAACAGTTCTATGAATCTTTGGTATGTCTTCCGTGTCATTTCTGCTGGTTGCGCACCATCGCAAACAGAGAAACCACGCTTCTCCGGTGACAATAGCTGTTGCGTTGAGGTGACTGACGCATGCCCCAGAGCTTCACCGATCCGCACGAGGTCTTCACCGCGATTACGCAAAGCTATGGCAAAGGTCCGGCGCAGCCTAAATGGGCTCACGCGCCCTGCAATCCCCGCCCGCTTGCCAGCGGCCGCTGTCACTGCGCCGACCGCCTGTGGTGTCATGCGTTTGCCGTGTTGATTCAAAAACAGATGTTCTCTTGCCGTTTGACGATACCCAAGATATTTTTGAACCGCCTTAGAGCACGACTCGGATAGCGGGACATACCGGTCCTTCTTGCCTTTTCCGCGAACGTGGATCCTCGACTCATCGCTTTCCGTTCGTTCAAAATCCCCAATCCTCAGATTGCATAGTTCACTGACACGAAGGCCGGTCTCTGAGAGCAGCCTTACGATTGCCTTGTCTCGGGGTGTATCGGCAGAATGGATCATCGCAACAACCTGATCCTCGTCCAGTGGCGGCAGAATGAGCTTGATAATCTGTGCCTTTCTTTCTCTTGGTAGGCCACTGACTGGGTTGTCTTTCCGCAGTCCCTTGTGCTTCGCCTCCTCGAACGCGTTGCTCAGCGCGTTCAGAGCATGGCGCTTGGTATTGGCAGAACGGTGGAGGTTGGCAAGAAACGATTGCACATCCCCAATGTCAGCCGTCTCACATGAATATCCCGCGTCGCTGAATCGTTCAATCCATACTTGGTACGCCTTCCGCGTCTCTTCCGTCAATTGCGTACCGTCGGCAGCGAAGAGGCCGCGATTTTTGCGTGACCACAATTTTGGCATAGAATTGCTCCTCGGGCACTCGACAACCCAGCCACCATAGCATACCGCGAAATGTGCAAGAAGTCCAACGTTTTCAGGATATTCCGGGGATGTCTATGAGCAAGCCTGTCAAGTCGGAAGCGAGAGTTTTTGAGCGGGATGCGAAACGGAATGGGACAGCGTACTCGGCACATTCATCGGCTTGGGGCCGCACCCCGCACTATCTTTCTCCCACCCTCTCATTCAGGACGGCATCGAACGGGTCGGGGATCGTCCGCTTCTTCGTCCGCTGCTCGTGGATCCATTCGTTCATGTGGTGGTCGCATCGCTGGAGAATGGATGGGTCGTCATCGCGAATGTTCCGTGTTTGATACGGATCCTCCTCCATATCGTATAGCTCCACCGGCTCGAACTGACTGTACTGCCAGCTATGGTAGGTGCGGACCATGAGGTGGCTCCGTGTTCGCACGGCGCGCTGCACGGTGTAGAGCGCGTGGCCCCAGACAAGGTAATCGCGCTCGAGTCCGGCCTCCCCCCGAAGGTTGGCGCCGAAGGACTGCCCGTCCCACGTGGCCGGGATCTCTGCGCCCAGAAGATCACAGAGCGTGGCCGAAAGATCGACGTTGTAGAGCAGCGATGAGCACTCCTCGTCCTCCTTTGTCACCCCCGGCCAGCGCACGACGAGTGGGATGCGGTGGATGCACTCGTCGGCGCAGACGTGGTCGGAGTAGATGCCGTGCTCCCCGAAGGCGTCGCCGTGGTCGGCCGTGAAGATGATGACGGCATCGTCAAGCACGCCCTGCCGGTCCAGTTCATCCAGAACGATCCTGACGTAGTGATCCACGTAGGCGATGGATGCATCGTAGCCCGTGATCATGTGCTCGAAGTCCTTGCGGCTGCGGACGGCGTCGGGCATAAGCGCGAAGGGGCTCTTGCCGTCTCGAAACTGCCCGGTGGCGGTGAAGGGACCTGTGATCTCCTCGGCGAGGCGCCGGGTTGTTTCGTCACCGGGCCATTCCTGTGTGACGGGACAGTCCTTGAATCGGTCGGCCCACGAGGCGTCCATCTTGTAGCAGCGGTGGGCATCCCAGTAGTTGATGTGGAGGAGATAGTTCTCGCGGGTGGCGTTGTGCTTGAGCCAGCGAATGACGGGCTCGGCGACTTCCTCCGCCGTTTCGTTGCCTCCCTTCAGGTTGGGGGTGTGGAATTCGCTCCACCCGCACATGAACCACATGCCGAAGTGCCGGTCGGCGAAGTTGGAGAAGCTGATCGTGTCGTATCCGATGGACCGCAGCCGGCGCATGAGCATCTCCTGATCGGGGGCCGGGCCGCCATAGGCTTTGGTTCGGATCTCGAACCGCGCCCCTGCCCCGAAGTTCGACACCACACCGTTGTTGATGCCAAACCGACCCGAGACAAACCCCGCGCGCGACGGCAGGCAGGGGGAGTCGGCGCAGTAGTAGTTTGTGAAGCGCGTGCCCTCTTTCGCGATTGCGTCGATGGCCGGTGACGTGGGCCGGTCGTAGCCGTAGCAGCCGAGGTGATCCGGTCGCAGACAGTCCAGGTCGAACAGGATGATCCTCATGGTCTCTTCCTCACTCTCCTATGATCTCGTATGTCCCGATGCCTTCGCCGGAGAAGGTCACCTTTTCCGGTGAAATGTCTCTCGTGTTTGCCTTCAAGCCGCCGTGACAGATGACCACGGGGCGGGCCTTGAACGGCAAAGAGAATGTGATCGTCTCCCCAGCGGCCGCTTGGCCGACGAGACGCCGCTCGAAGTCCCGGTTCGAGCGTGAGTCGTAAGTGAATACGCCGAGCATCGTTACGGGTCCATCGACTGCCTCGATACGGACGATGTGCAGGCCGTATCTCAGGCCGAGGATGCCCTTCCGATTCTCCATGAAGTGTTCTTTTTTCTCGATATCGACGAAGGGCACGTTTGTCGGCTGGGCGAGCTTCTCAACGCTGTCAATTGTCACCTTCAACGTTCCGCCTTTTGGTGAGTCCACATAGGCCACCGAGAGATCGGTGCAGACCGCCTCGATCTCGACGGCCGCCCCGGGTTGCAGCACGATCTGCTTCGCTCCGTACGGCGCGCCCCATTCCGACTGAAAGTCGGCGACCTTCGCTCCGTTCAGTTTCCAGCGTGGGTTGTCCACGGCGAAGAACCGGCGGTCGGGGCATATCTTCGCATCCACGAATGTCAGCTTGGCGTTCTTGCCCTCGATCTCCAGCACGTGCCGGTCGCCAAGACGGCAGCGACCGTAGCGGAAGAGAGAGTTGCGTCGGTCGCGCCGGGGCATGCTGCGTCGGGCGCTGAGTTTCTTCCCGTCCACGTAGGGCACGGGCTTGCTATCTTTGTCCACCGCGCCCCAGCAGTTGATGGCCGTGTCATCGAAGATGAACTTCGCGCCGTTGATGCGAGGGCTTTTCGCATCGTAGGTGACCATCTCCCCCTCCCAGCCGTAGCTGTTGGAGTGGACGCGTTCGGGGAGCTGGAGCTGCGCCTGGCCGGGCAGGATGGGGTCCCAGCACTCGAACGCCTTTTCGAGCTGCTTGAACCAGAGGTAATGCGCCGCGGCCTGGGGGTGGCCGTCCCGAGGCACAAAGGCGTAGCGGTTGCACCAGCGGGTCACGTCGTCGCCGAGCTTGCCGTAGTCGAGGAAGGGAATCTGATACCGCAGCGAGAGCGCCTGCATGTCGCCGGGGTTTGGGGTGTAGCCGCCGCAGTTTTGGAATTGGCAAAAGAGAAACTCTGTGTTCGGGTAATGGCGCTGAATCCAGCGGATCATGCCCTCGAACACCGCCACCTCGTCCGGTGTGTCCGTCTTTTCGTTCGCACCGCTGCCGAAGATGACGAGGTCCGGTCGTGGGCCACCGGGACGGGTGAAGAGATCGGGGTAGAGCTCCTCCCACTGGGTTCCCTTCTTGTGGCCGTTCAGGTTCTCGTCCGGCGGCAGGGAGAGGGAGCAATACTCCTTCAGCCCGGAATGCGCCTCGCCGACGCACGACCCGTCGCAGGCCATGAAGTTGAGGCATATCTTGTTGACGGGCAGGTCGAACTTGCGCATCAACTCCAGCCGCAGGCGGCCGCAGTAGTCCCAGTAGTGCTGCCACCAGCCGACATAGCCGTCCAGGTCCGGGCGGTTCACCTTGTCGGGTTCGAAGATGCGCTCGGAGAGCGGCTGCTTGAAGGTGGGGGAGTTGGGGTCCTCATCGTAAAGATACATGGGCGGGTTGGCGCTGCCGCGGTCGATGCTCGACCCCATGACGATGATGTGGATGGCCTCGCCCTTCCAGAGCTTTTGAATCGTGCGGGGGATGTAGCGGTAGTAGGGGACCATCTCCCGCGCCTCGGGCAGACGCGCCCGGGCCTTCGGGCCTTTGCACAGGCAGGGGGAATACACCCAGACGTTCCCTGCCTCGCCCGTGTTCTGGAACTCGACGCGGAGGCCGATGGTGTTGATGTCGTCGGAATGGGACTCGTTGCCTTCGGTGAAGCGGCCGATGATCTCGGCGTTCTCGATCTTAAGTTCGACCGGGCCGACTTTGTCGGAAGCGGCGTCATAGCTCTTCGCGACGACCAGCTCCCCGCGCGCGTGCTTTGGGAAGGTGCGCTTGTCGGCGAATCCGAAATCGGCCGGGGACCAGGTCCCGTCCTCGCTGTCGAGCTTCATGAGCTTGACGGATGCGCGCAGGGCGCCGGGCTTCGATTGATGACCATAGACGAGGAGACTGACGTGGTCGCCATGGCCAAGACCGGCCTCGGGCAAGGTGACGAACTGCCACATCCTCTTGCCGGGTGCGATGGAGACCATATTGTGCGTGGTGAAGGCCGGGCGAATTTTTGCATCCACGTGGGACTCTCGCATGACCGTGATGTCGCCCCAGGCATCGGTGTTCCAGAAGGCGGCGTTGTGGGACTGGAAGCTCTCCCGTTTTCCTTCGCGGTGGTTGAGGAATGCGTGGAACTCGAAGCTTGGATTCAGCAGCAGATTCATCGATGGATTCTCATCCTGTGCGATCAAGAGTACAGAAAACGACGCCAGCAGCAAGGCAACACAAAAACTCCTCATCCCGGCCTCCTTTTTTCAGCGCTCGGAAGTACGAAAGCACTTGACACGTGATGGAATTCGACTATAATCAACTTCGTCAACAGGGGCGGCATAGCCAAGCGGCTAAGGCAGAGGATTGCAAATCCTCCACCGCGGGTTCGAGTCCCGCTGCCGCCTCCAAGATTCAGTTCAACGTAGAAGAGGCTTCCAGCCTCTTCCCGAAGCGGCAAGATGTCGCTTCTACTTTATTCTTCCCTTTCTTTCTTCTTGCGTCTAACGAAGCGGACGTCATCGATGTAGAAGTCCGCCTTCTCCGGGACCGACGTTCCCAACAGCATGCGCAGTTCGTCGGCCCCCTCAGGCGGGACCAGCTCCCATCGACATTCCTTCCACTCCGTTGTCTTGGGGAAGTCGAAGCGCTTCGCCAGGAGGCGTTTCCTTTCCTTGCACCACTGATACCAAAGCCGACCGGGCGCATCGCTTTCCGCGCTTTGCTTGATCCACGCGCTGAGTTCATAGGTTGTGTTTGGCTGGAAATACGCGAAGGGGATGGTGACGTTGGCCGATCCCTTTTCGTCGGGGTCGGAGAGGTGCAGACTTCTTTTCCCCGTGTGGGCCTCGGTGTTCATGACCTCTATCGTCGCACTGCCGTGGGGCGATACACCCCACTCGACGGGCCGGCCGTCGCTTCGTACTTTCTCGAAGCTCGGGTTGCTCAAGAGATTGCCATCACCAGAAGCCTGTTCCCGAAGGCGCAGGACTCGTTCAATGACCTCATCCTTGCTGAGCGTGATTTCCTTGGGCGGCAGCGGCGCATCGCCCACCTGGAGCGTCCGAAGGCTCTTCGGGGGAATCTTCAGTTCGGGCGACTCTCCCGGGTATGTTTCGCCGGTCACCAGCTCCTTGATCACCGCGCCAGCAGCGACTCCGAGCGCTTTCGAGTCAATCTCGATCGTGACGCGCACCTCATCCGACAGGGGGTTGTACACGTTGAAGAACAGACCGTTGCGCCCGCCGCCGAATCGCTCCAGCCAGACCCGGGAATCCGAGGCCCGCGCGTAGGTCACCGGCTCCCACCCGGCGCACATGGTCTGACGGAGGATGGGGATGAACTGGTCGTAGAGGTCCATGTCGCGCTGGGTGAACTTTCCGAAGGGACGAATCTCGGGAGCGATGCCGTAGGCGATGGCGCTCTGGATAAACTCGCTGGCCGCCTCGCGCGGGCACTCGAGGCTCGGGTACTTGTAGTAGTAAAGCAGGAGGAAGGGCTTGTGGTAGGCGATAGTGCGGAACCAGCAGTAGTGGGAGGCGCTCTTGTGGACCGTTTGGTTGGCCTCGACGCCTTGGACGTCACATTCAAAGCCGCACCACATGCGCTTGTGCCGAATGCCGTTGCCGAACAGGATCTTGCCCCTCGAGTGGAGCATCTTCTTCAGGGCGCGGAGGAACTCCACCTGGCCGAACCGGTTCCAGATGATCACGTTGCCCTTGTCGTCATGGGTCAGCGGCAGGTCCGCGTATGCGAAGTGTTCTCTCCGCGAGTTTCGGTAGGTCCCCCAGGAACTGAGAGAATCGACGTAGATGCCGTCTACGTATGGGTTGGAGTCTACGACCCGTTGTGCGTACTCGATGGTCCCCATGCCCGCCGTCGGTTTGCCTTGGTCTTCCCACAGGCTCGGGTCGGGATTCATGGGGAATGTGGCCACGGCCTGGCCATCGAGGGATCCGCCGCGACGGCGCAGCCTGATGATAACCTTGCCCTTCGGGTCGCGCAGGGAGCAGTTCTCGATGAGGGCCTTCCGGCTCGCACCGTAGTAGGACTTCACCTCAGGGCCCAGCTTCGCCAGATCGGCCATGGCCTCCTCGTAGTTCCTGGCGTCGGAGTCGAACTCGCGTTGGCCCATGATGACGTAGGGACAGGTGTAGATATTGTAGAGCTCGTCCATCTCCGCCCCGCGCGGGCCACCCTCGTGGAACATGTAGTGCTGCGGATTCAGAGCCTCTGGGACCGTGCCCACGAACAGCCAGAGCCCGTAGCGATCCGTCCGCGTCCGGAAGGCGTTGGGATACATGGCGTAGTACCGCCGGGCGGCATCGCGGAAGCCCCATTTCGGATCCACGCGGTAGAGGGCGAACTTGAATGGCGCTCGCCCCTTGAGCTTCGGGTTCCGCGGCAGTTGGCTGAGGCCGAACCTGAACACAATCTCGAGGCAGCGTTCGCTCGGGAGGTAGCTCATGTTGAAAACGCACGGCGAATCAGCGGCGACGGCCATAGCAATCCCGGCACGGTCGCCGTCCGTTACGCAGGCGAAGGGGTAGATGCTGTTTTCGAAAGTTACGTCCTCGGTCTTGAACGATGCCTTCTCGGCGTCGCCGAGGGCGCCCTGGTTTTTGACCTCGGTCGGTTCGATCCTCACCCACTTCCCCCCGTCCCACCGTTCCAGGTGGAACGTGCGCGAGGTGGCATAGCCGAACCGTTCCAGGCACCAGTAGAGGTCCACGCGCGCAATCTCGGTCTCCTCGCCAAGGTCGAATTCGACCCATTTTTCTCCGGGCTTCTTGCCGGAGGCCCATCCGCGCTTGAGCCAGTTGTCGTCCCAGGTGTCATTGCGGATGCCGTCGGTGAGCCGGTCGGTGGAATACTTCCCCGATGTGCTATTCGCCTTGATACGGATCTTTTCCCTGTCTTGCAGGATGTTGCGGTTCTGATCCCTGCCGAAGACTTCCACCTCGGCGAGCCAGAGGGTGTTCGGCGCCTTTGTGCAACCGCCATCCTGCGGCTGGACGATGCGCAGCCGGCGCGTGCGGATCGGGGCAAAGCTGATGGCCGTGCATGGCTGCCCGGCTTTCTCCGCCGCGTGTTTCCTGGCCGCCGATGCGGTTACGGGGGTGCGGATGTCTTGCCACCAGGTGAGGTCCTTCGCCGGGAAGGGAAGGCGGAAGATGACGTCCACCGCCCGATCGTCCGTCCTCCGCTCATCTGTGACAGCCCCGCTGAGCACGATCCGGTCACCTGCCGAGCGCGCCTCCATGGCAAAGGAGAGCTGAGCCTTGTCGAACGCGCCTCGCTGTTGGATGCCCCCGTCCTTTTCGGTTACAGGGAAGACGGCCGATAGGATGGTACCGGATGCGCAATCGCGTATGGCGAATCCCGAGGAAGACGCCTCGCCGGGTGCAAACGCGGCGGCGCCGATGGTAAGCACGGCAATTCGGCCCTGCGGACCGATCCGGCAGCGGAGGCCGTCTGCGGTCCGGAGCTCGGCCGCCACAGCGTGAGTGGCAATCAGCACAGACACGAGGAGGAGGAACGGAGGTCCGATGGCGCGGTTGGTCGCGATCCGAAAAGCCATGGTATTCTCTTACCACCCTGGCGTTGAATCCTATTCTTGGAAACGTATGCAAGATAACATACCCCAAGGAATTGGGTCAAGTCCGCACAAGAACTTGACTGGATCGGCCATGTACGTTATTCTTAGTCAAGTCAGGGATGTCAGGCGGGGCGAGTGGCGGAATGGCAGACGCTTCGGACTTAAAATCCGATGGCCACTTTTGGGTCGTGAGGGTTCGACTCCCTCCTCGCCCACTACCTGCATTTTTCGATTGCAGCGGTTCTTCTCGCAGAACGGTTGCTGCCGTTGACGGATCAGTTGACATGGGAGGGGTCCCATGTTACACTCAGAGTGCCCCGTGCCCCGGGTTGCCCCTCTTGTTAACGTTTGGTTGATTGTCAAACGGACCTTTCCGTGGCTTGAGATCCATCAATGTCAGAGTCGGACACGAGACCGAGGAGACTTGAGGACAGGGTTCGCGGCGGACCGGCTGACGTGGAGCTCAGCCGAGAGATCACCGACCTGATCTACCGCGACGACCTCACCGGTCTGTTTAATCGGCGCCACCTGCGGGAGGTCCTCACCACCGAAGTGGACTGGGGGAGCACGAACCCCACGCCCTTCTCTATCCTGATGATCGACGTCGACTACTTCAAGCAGATCAACGACACCTACGGTCACCTCTGCGGCGACCACGTGCTTGTCCACGTATCCCAGTTGCTCAGGGCCTCCTTTCGCAGGACGGACATCATCATCCGCTACGCCGGAGATGAGTTTATCGTCGTTCTGCCGGCAACGGACAAGGACACGGCGTTCATGCTCGCCGACCGCACACGGAAGCGTGTGGCCGGCTTCAAGTATCTTCATGAGGATGGCAGCGTGGAGATCACGGTGGATATGAGCATCGGCGTGGCCACGTTTCCGATCGACGCCCGGAGCGCGGAGGACCTCATCGAAAAGGCCGACCGGGCGCTCTACGCATCGAAGCGGGCCGGGCGGGGCATGGTGTCCAGAGCAACGGAGGGGCCCGCCGACACGTTGGCCGGGGATGAGGTGCTGCGGCTCTTCCCGTGCAATGAGCTGGTGGGGCGTGAGGAGGTCATGGAGCAGATCATGGCCTACCTCCCGAGCGCAGAGCCGAGGCCGCCCACGCTGGTCGTTTTCGAGGGGGGACCGGGGGTGGGCAAGACGCGCATCCTGACCGAGATCGTGAAACTGACCCACCACGAAGGCATCACGTGCCTTCTCGAACGATGCACTGAGGCCAACGCGGTTGTGCCCTATCAGGCGCTGGTGGAGCTGATCACGCAGTTCGCATCGACCCACATCCGGGAGCTGATGAGCCTCCTCAAGGAGGGGTCCGAAGAGGAGATGCTTTGCCTGGCCGAGGTGGTTCCGGAAATCTCCGCTGCTCTTTCGGAGGGCGCACAACCGTTGTCGATGAGCGCCAGCCAGAAACGTCTCATCCTCTTCAATGCGTTGCGCGACCTGTTTGCCACCCTCTCCCGGTCCCGCCCTATCGCCATCCTGCTGGACGAGTTCCACAACATCGACCAGGGGAGCCTGATGGTGCTCGGCAGCCTGGAGAAACAGGAGAATGTTCGGATCGGGATGTTCGGCGCCATGCCCTTCGAGAGCCTTGGCGATCCGCTGCTCAAGCACTTTCCCATCGGCGATTTCCTCGACCTGAAGGGCCGTCCGGAGCGTATTGTCGAGCTGAAAATCGAGCCGCTGACCCGGCCGGATGTCACGCACATGATCTCCTCCCTCTTCGAGGGCCGAGAACCGGACGACGCCTTCGACGAGGCGGTCTTCCGCGCCTCCCACGGCAATCCGCTTTACATCGAAGAGATGCTGAAAGACATGGCGTCACGCGACCTGATTACCATGAAGGGCGGGCGGTGGCAGATCGCTCCTTTCGAACAGGCCGCGCCTCCGGACTCGCTCGATGACGCCATCCTCAACCATCTGCGAAAGCTCGATCCCGAAACCGCCGACGTCGTGGCCAGCGCCGCGGTGATCGGGTCCAACTTTCGAGTGGACGTCTTGCAGGATATTACCGGCCGAAACGAAGGATACACCCTGGAAATCCTGGACAAGGCGATGCGCGCCTCGGTTGTGGCCCCGTTTTCCGGAGATCCAGACGACGAGATCAAGTTTGTCAGCGATCGCGTGCGGGTGGTGAGCTACGACGACACACCGGAAGAAACGCGAAAAACGCTCCATGCCCAGGTGGCCGAGTCGGAGGAGCGTAAGCACAAAGACAACCCGGACCGGGTGGCGGCCATGCTGGCCTACCACTTCCGCCGGGCGGACAGGCAGGAGAAGGCCAAGAAGTATGAGACGCGGGTCCGGACCCGGGCGCAGTCCATCTTCAACATGTCCGAGGCCGTCACCTACACCGAAAAAAAACTTGCCACGAAGATTCGAGAGGGCACCCAACCTCTGAGCGGGCCAAGCCTCAAGCGCCTGGGGCAGATTTTCGGCCACTTTCACGAGGCCTTGGAGGCCCGACGGCTGAATTCACCCGGGGCGGCGCCGGTGGTCAATGCCACACGCACCATCTGGCAAGGCCTGACCCCTATCCTGGCCGAGGTGGGAACGGTGACTGTCGCGCAGAAGGAACAAGACCTGCTCGTCAACACAGCGCCGATGGATATCACCCAATGGGGAGAGAAGGCGGCGGACTTTTGGGACAATCTGCTGCGCCACAATGGCGAGGGCCTCACGATTGTGCGTGAAGTGGATGAACGGGAGATCGACGTGTTCCTCGCCGCGCTTTCGGAGGGCAGCGAGGTCTATGTGGGGCTCCTTTGGGCGGCATGGCTTGGCGAGAACGATGTCAGTCACCTGTACGTGGATCAGCGGGTGCGGTCGGGCAGGATCATCAAGGAGTCAAAGCCTGCCATGGGGCCCCCTGTTCGCAAGGAGCGGGAAGAGGCCGTTGACGAGGAAGAGGCGGAGGAAAAAGAGAAACCCGAGCAGCAAAAGGTCATCCAGAGAGAGACCCGCCGAACGGCGGAGGCGGCCGCCCCGACCCAGGAGGAGGGGGAACCCAATGTTGTGCGCGATATTTTCTATGGAGGCGGTGAAGACCTCCTGCCCAAAGAGCAGACCGCCCAGTTTTCAAAAACGCTCAAGACCGCGCTGCTCAAGAACGACGAAGCCGTCCTCACGGCCCTGGCCGGGCGACTGGCCGAACGCCTGGTCAGCCCCTCCCTGGAGGTCGAGCTGCAGGCTACGGACTTGGTCGCCGATGCCATGCGGCAGGCCATCGCCATCGGCAGCGCGACCTTCGTGGCGGATATCGAAAACGCGATCTTCGACGCGCTGAACGAAGTGCGAGACCCGCGCGTCTTCGGCATACTCGTCGAGCTCGGCTGCGAGGGCGCGCTGAATGCAATCAAGCGGGCGGACTATACCAACGCCAAGAAGTTGATCTGGGCGTTTCAACGCTTCCGCAAGCCCGGCTTCAGCGGCTCGCCCGGCAGCCGGCAGGCCGAGCTTGGCCTGGAGAAACTGGCCCGGAGCGATGCGTTCGGGCTGCTTTTGGCCGATATCAGCTCGGGCGATTCCAATCGGCAGAACGCCGCCACAGCGCTGCTCATCGGTTTTGGCACAGTTGCCATTCCCGCCCTCGTGGCGCTTATTCGGGATACGGATGACTTCCGGACACGAAAGATCGCGGCCGACATCCTGAGGGAATCGGGCGCCGAGGCCCCCCGGCAGTTGCTGGCGCAGTTGACCCCCTCCTCCCCCGCAGAGCACTATGTCCGCATCCTCAGCGTGCTGGATACCGTAAGCGGGGACGTCCGAACGGATGTCGACGCGATGCTGCACCACCCCGACGAACAGATCCGCCGGGGCGCGGTCAAGGTGTTTGCCCGTCTGCCACGCCAGCAGGCGCGGGAGAGTCTGGTCGAATTGGCCTATTCGGACGACCCGGCCCTGGTCTCCAGCGCCATCTCCGCCCTTGGGGACATGGCCTGGCCTGCCGTGGCCGCAGAGCTTGCCCACCTGCTCCCCTCCCTGAAATCCGATGTCCACCAGCACGAATGCTGTGTGGCCCTGGGCAAGACGCGGAACCCCGAGGCCGTGCCAATCCTGGCCAAGGTGCTCCGGAGCCGGGGCTTCCTCGGAAGATTCGGAGGGGAGAAACCCGAGGTCCGCGCGGCGGCCGCGTGGGCGCTGGGACAGATTGGGACGGAGGAAGCGATCAGGGCCCTGCAGCGGAGCGCCAACGACCGGGACCCTACCGTCAGAGCGGCCGTGCATCAGGCGCTTCAGCGCCTGCATTAGTACAGAAAATCGCCGCAATTTGGAATCGACTCCCAGACTGCGGCGATCGCTCCGAACAACTACTCGAGCTTAATGCACTCCACCGGGCACTCTTCCACGCAGCTTCCGCAGTCCGTGCATTTCTCCTCGTCGACCACGGCCACATCCTCGACCTTGATCGCCTCGGCCGGACACGTTTCCTCGCAAGTGCCGCAAGCGGTGCATTCATCAGCATCAACGACGGCTGGCATGCTCCTCTCCTACAAGAAAAGACCAACAATAAAACCTTGAACTCCTCTGTGTACTGTAGGGCAATTCCGTTGAAAATGTCAATAAAAATCTCTCGAAATTCCCCGGAAATGTGCGCCCTGAGGCTACGGCACCGATTCAACATGATCAACGGCAGGGACCTTCTCCTTGAGGATCTTCTCGATCCCCTGTTTCAGCGTCATCTGCGCCATCGGGCAGCCGCCGCACGCGCCAGTGAGCTTCACCTTGACAACACCGCCGTCATCCACATCGACCAGTTCAACATCCCCGCCATCGGCCTGCAACTTGGGCCGGATCTCCGCGAGGGCCTTCTCAATATCTTCTCGCATCAACTTGTTCTCCAAAACACACGAACTCGCATTCGTTCACTTCCTACGATGATCCTACCGCAACCGGACCGCTCTTGTCAAGAATGAAAACGACTTGACAATCTGCTATCTTGTGCTATGAGAGAGGAACCGACCTCCCGAAGGTCCCAAACCTCCGGGAGGTTTCACGAGCGATACGGAGGCGACACCGGGAGAGGAACATGGCGGAGCAACGTCTCGTTTACGTCGGAACCTACACCCAGCGGGGATCGGAAGGAATCTACATCTATCGGTTCGACCCGGATACGGGTGCGCTGCATCCCGTAAGCAAGGCCGCCGGCCTGGACAACCCGTCCTTCCTGGACATCCATCCGACCCGACGCTATCTCTACGCCGTGAACGAGGTGCGCGGCAAGGGCCGCACCGACGGCGGCGCCGTGAGCGCTTTCGCCATCGACCCGAAAACCGGCGACCTGACCTTCCTGAACCGGCAGTCCGCGCACGGGGCGTCCACATGCCACGTGAGCGTGGAGCAAACCGGAAGGTTTGTCCTGGCGGCGAATTACTCGTCGGGAAGCGTGGTCATGCTTCCCATCCAAGAGGACGGCCAGCTCGGTGAGGCAACGGCCCTGGTGCAGCACGAGGGGTCGAGCGTCGATCCCAGACGGCAGAAGGGACCGCACGCCCACTCGATCACCCCCGGTCCGTTCAATCGTTTCGCCTTCGCCGCGGACCTCGGGCTGGACAAGATCATCATCTATCGGCTCGACCTCGATGAGGGCAAGCTGCTCCCGAACGATCCTCCATGGGCCCGGATTCACCCCGGCGCCGGCCCGCGTCACTTCACGTTCCATCCCAACCGACGGTATGCCTATGTGATCAATGAACTGGACAACACGATGGTCGCATTCAAGTATGACAAGGCGCGAGGCGCACTGGAGGAGCTGCAGAGCATCACCACCCTCCCCGGCGATTTCAAAGGGACGAGCTACTGCGCCGACGTGCACGTGTCGCCCTCCGGCAAGTTTCTGTATGGATCGAATCGGGGGCACAACAGCATCGCCATCTTCGCAATCGACGAGGCCACCGGCACGCTTACGCCCGTGGGCCACGAACCCACCCAGGGCGATCACCCGCGCAACTTCATGATCGACCCCACCGGAGCGTTCCTTCTGGTTGCCAATCAGAACGCGGACAACATCGTGGCCTTTCGCATCGACCCGGCTACGGGCCTGCTCCAGCCGACAGGCCATATCACCAACGTTTCGATGCCGGTGTGCCTGAAGATGATGACTCTCTCCGCCTGACACGGGCTCCCTCCCAGACAGGGGCAAAATTCCCGTTGCGTGCGGTGCAGTCGTAACGTATAATAATATGTGGATGTTACGGAATTTCCGCGGAGATGCCAGATGGACTTGATCCTGCCCATCCTCGCAGCAGCCCTCTACGCGGCGGCTACGGTCCTTGCTCTTGTAGGCGTGTGGCGCCCGCAGAACCTGAAACAGAAACTGATTCGGGGCCTCTTCATCTGCGGCTTTGCCGTTCACACCTTGGTGCTCATCCTCCATGCCGTTCAGTACGGCGGCATTCCTATCGGAAAACTCTCCGAGACGGTCCTGCTCTTTCTCTGGTGCATCGCGCTTGTGGGGCTGTTCGTTGCATGCTTCTACAAACTCACCGCCCTGAGCGCATACATCCTCCCGGTGCTGGTCGTGTTTTCGGCCGGGGCGGCGGCGCTGGCGCACCGGGGAGGGGAGGTCCCTGAGGGGCTGAACGCATTTTGGACGGCCCTCCACACGATCCCGATCTTTCTGGGATTTGCGTTCTTCGCCCTCGGTTTCGCGGCGAGTCTCCTCTACCTGACGCAGGAGCGAAGGTTGAAATCGAAGCTCTTAGAGCCGCTCATCGCCCGGCTGCCTTCGCTGGAGACGCTGGACCGAACGGCGAAGATGTCCACGCTGATCGGGTTTCCGCTGTACACGCTGGGGCTGATCCTCGGCATTGTCTGGGCCAGGAGCGGAAGCGCGGTGGCCCTCGGCTGGCCGCCGGATGCGATCATCGTCGTCGGGATCGTAGCCTGGGTTGTCTACTGCGCGCTGGTCCATGTCCGCCTGGCCGAAATCACACACGGGCGGAAGGTGGCCTATCTGACCATCGCCGGCTTTATTCTCGTGATTGCGGCTTTTCTCGGCAGCCTCGTCTTCGGACAGTTCCACACGCTCAAGGGGACGGCGGCAGCGGCCCGCGAGGTCCGCATCGCAGACTCCCACTCCGTTTCTTGCGGACGCATCAAGGCAAAATGAATCTCACGGTAATCGGACTAAATCACAAGACGGCGCCTGTGGACCTGCGGGAGAGGTTCGCCTTTGCCGAGGAGGAGGTCCCGTCCGTTCTCGATGAGATTCGTTCACGGCAGCCGAACACGGAAGCCGTCATCCTGTCCACCTGCAACCGCGTGGAGATCTACGTCTATCACGAGGAATGCGCCATCGGCACGTCGGAGATCGGCCCCCTCATTGCCGACATGCGGGGCCTGGCGCCGGAAGCGCTCCTGCCCCACCTGTATGCGCACCACGGACGCGAAGCGGTGGAGCATCTCTTCCGGGTGGCATGCAGCCTGGACTCGATGGTCCTCGGCGAGACCGAGATCAAGTCCCAGGTGGTGCAGGCCTATCATCTGGCGGCCCACTGCGGGGCCACGGGCAAGACACTGAACCGGCTCTTCGAACGGGCGCTGGCCGTGGCCAAAGAGGCCCGATCCTCCACCGCCATCAGCGAGAGGAAGGTCTCCGTAAGCTCGGTGGCCGTGGACTTCGCCGAGCGCATCTTCCAGAACTTCGCCGACAAGACGGCCATGATCGTCGGCGCGGGACAGACGGGCGAGTCGGCGCTGCGCCATCTGGTCGAGCGCGGGGTGACGAAGGTCATCGTCGTGAACCGGAGCCTGGAGAAGGCCAAGGCCCTGGCCGACGAGCACTCGGCAAAGGCCATCGGTCTCGATCTCCTCGGCGATTACCTGGCGCGCGCCGACGTCTTGATCGCCTCCACCTCCGCTCCGGGGCACATCATCGAGCCGGGCATGGTCCGGGCTGCAATGCGCGCCCGCAAGAACCTGCCCATGTTCATCATCGACATCGCCGTGCCGCGCGACGTGAACCCGGAGGTCAACGACATCGAGAACGTCTACCTCTACGACATCGACGATCTCGAAGAGATCGTAAAGCAGAACCGCGCCGAGCGAGAGCGAGAGATCCAGCGCTGCGAAGAGATTATCGGCGCGGCCGCCGACAAGGTGGTGAAGATCGTCGAGGGGATGTCCGTGGACCCCACCATTGCGCAGCTCTCCGACACCATGCACGGGATCATGCAGTCCGAACTGGAGAAAATCCTCCCCAAACTCGATCACCTGGACGCGAAGGACAAGGAGCAAATCGCCCTCATGGCCGACCGGATCATCCACAAGATCCTCCACGGCCCCGTCGAGACGCTGACCCAGGAGGCGCGCAACGGCCGCGCAACGGGGTACGTCAATGCAATCAAGCGCCTCTTCGGTTTGGGGGAGTGAGGCGGCCCCATGAAAAAGCCGCTCACCATCGGCACACGGGCCAGCAAGCTGGCCCTCGCCCAGACCGAGATCGTGCGCCGGGCAATCGCCGAGGCCCTTCCCGACGTGCAGATCATCGTCGAACACCTCTCGACAACGGGAGACAAGATCCGGGACGTCCCGCTGGCCAGGATCGGGGGGCAGGGCTTGTTCACCAAGGAGATTGAGAACGCCCTCCTCGACGGACGGATCGATCTCGCCGTGCACAGCCTGAAAGACTTGCCGACCTCGCTTCCGGACGGGCTGGCGCTGGCCGCCGTCTCAAGGCGGGAGGACCCACGCGACGTCCTCATTGCGCGGGACGCCTTGCGGCTGGACGAGCTCCCACCGGGGGCGGTAGTGGGGACCAGCAGTCTGCGGCGCCGCGCGCAGCTCCTTGCCTATCGGGCCGACCTGACGGTCCGGGACATCCGCGGAAACCTCGACACGCGCCTCCGAAAGCTGAAGTTCGGCGACTACGATGCAATCATCGTCGCCCGGGCGGGGCTGCTTCGCCTGGGGGGGCAACCGGTGGAGGCGCGCACCCTGCCCTACGAGATCATGCTGCCCGCTGTGGGACAGGGGGCCCTGGGCCTGGAGACGCGAAGTGAGGATGCCTTCGCGATCGAATGCTGCTCCGCCGTGAATGACGCCCCGACGGCGGCTTGTGTGGCGGCGGAACGGGCCTTTCTGGCGGAGCTCCAGGGCGGATGCCAGGCGCCGATCGGCGCCATTGCGGAGATCGAGGGCGACACGCTCATGCTCCGGGGGATGATCCGCTCGACGGATGGTTCGGAACGGGTCGCAGGGCAGGAATGTGGCGCAGCGCCGGAGGCCGGGGAAGTGGGAAAACGCCTGGCCCATCGCCTCCTGGCCGGGGGGGGGGAGGCCATTCTTCGGGAATTGCGTCAGGGCGAGTGAGGAGCTACTGGGATTCCAGTTCCTTCAGCACGTGGATGAGCTGGGCGTTCGACAGCAAACCCAATTCGAGCATAATAATGCCGATGAGTTTGTGATTGCCTCCGTTCGAGGCGATCTCTCTTTGCCGTGCGAGGGCCCTCTGCACATCGGTATCCCTCACGAACCCCGCCCTGACAGCGATCTCACCAAATCTTCTCTTTCTCTCTGCCACGTGACACGCGCTCCATAACCAGTGTCGTTGTCCTGATTTTGACATGACGCCGGGAAAAAGGCAAATGGTTTCTCCGGGATCCCTATGTTTTTCAGTTGAAACGGCGGGGGGCCTCTGATACAATATAATTTTGATTGCGGAACAGGCGCGAGAAAGACGAGAGGCCATGAAGAAAGACATTCACCCCGAGTACGTAGAATGCACCGTCACGTGCGGCTGCGGCGAGACCTTCAAGACCCGTTCTACAAAGCCAAAAATCAACGTGGAAATCTGCTCGAAGTGCCACCCCTTCTACACGGGCAAGCAGAAGCTCGTGGACACGATGGGGCGCGTGCAGAAATTCGAACAGAAGTACGGCTGGAGCAGACGACGAAAAGAAGCACAGCAGGCCGAGAAGGCCAAGGCCGAAGCGGCTCCCGAAGAGCAGGCCGAGAAGCCGGCGCCTGCTGCGGAGGGCCCCGGTGAATCAAAGCCTTCTGAACAAGCTTGAACAATCCAGACAGCGATACCACGAGTTAGAGAAGCTCCTCAGCGACCCCGAAACCGCCTCCAGTCCGGTACTTTCCTCCAAGTACGCGCGCGAACATGGCGCGCTCGCCAAGACCGTCAAAAAGTACGAAATGTTCCTGTCGGTACAGCAGCAGAAGGCCGAGGCGGAATCCATCCTCCAACACGAGGAGTCCGACAGAGAACTGCACCAGCTGGCCCGGGAGGAGCTGAGAGAACTCGACGATAGACTCACAACGCTCTACAACGAGCTGCTCGCCCTCTTTATTTCGGAGGCCGCCGAGAATGACAAAGACGTGATCGTGGAGATCCGCGCGGGAACAGGGGGAGATGAAGCCGCCCTCTTTGCGGCGGATCTTTTTCGCATGTACTCCCGATATGCCGAAAAGCGGGGGTGGAAAATTGAGATCATGGACAGCAGCCCCACCGAGCTCGGCGGGTTCAAGGAAGTCATCTTCGCCGTGGAGGGGAAGGGCGCGTTCCAGGCCCTGCAGCATGAGAGCGGGACACACCGTGTTCAGCGCGTTCCCGTTACCGAGCAGAGCGGGCGAATCCACACCTCCGCCGCCACCGTGGCTGTGCTGCCGGAGGCCGAGCCTGTGGAGGTCCAGATCGACAACTCCGACCTGCGCATCGAGCGCGTCAAGTCCTCCGGCCCGGGCGGACAGAGCGTGAACAAGCTCAGCCTGGCGATTCGGGTGACGCACCTTCCCACGGGGGTGATCGTCCAGTGCCAGGACGAGAAGTCCCAGACGCGCAACCTGGCCAAGGCCCTGCGCGTGCTCCGGGCGCGACTCCAGGCGGCAAAGGATGCCGAGGAACGGAACAAGCGCGATGCGACCCGCCGCGTCCAGATCGGCACCGGCGACCGAAGCGAGAAGATACGAACATACAACTTTCCGGACAACCGCGTTACCGATCATCGAATCAAGTTCACGAGCCATGACCTGAAGGGCATTCTGATGGGGGAGTTGGCCCCTCTCATCCAAGCCCTGGCAGACTACGCCAAAGAAGAGCGCCTGAAACGGCTGGGCGCCGCTTGATCTATCGATCCAGATGCGGCGCGATTCCATTCGCCAATGACAGAGCATACGGTGAAAACACAATCTGCCGGGCGAACCAGACCCTGGACCTCTCTCGATCTGGTGAAGACCGCCGCGGAATTCCTCGCCAAGAAGGGCGTCGAGAACGCCCGGTTGGAGGCCGAGGTCCTGCTGGCCCATGTGCTGAACTGCGATCGCGTCTTCCTCTATACCCACTTCGACAGGCCCCTTGTCCCCACCGAGGTGGACGAGTATCGTGACCTGATCCGGCGACGGGCCGAGCGCATCCCGACGAAATATCTGACCGGCCGCTGTGAGTTCTTCTCGCTCGACCTGGAGGTCGATCCCTCTGTGCTCATCCCGCGGCCCGAGACGGAGTTCCTGGTGAACGCAGCCATCGAGGCGGTGGCCGGCAACCCGGAGCCTATTCTTGTGGACCTCGGCACGGGCTCGGGCAACATCGCCATCGTTCTGGCCAAGACGATTCCTGATGCCGGAATTTACGCAAGCGATATTTCGGAGGACGCCCTGGAGGTCGCGCGTCGAAACGCCGAGCGGCATGAGGTCGCAGACCGAATCACCTTCCTCTGCGGGGACCTGTTCGCGCCGTTCGACAATGTGCCACTGGTTGATGTGATCGTCAGCAACCCCCCCTATGTCGCCGACGGAGAACACGATGGACTCCAACCAGAGATCAGGCTGTACGAGCCTGACATCGCCCTGAGGGCGGGGGAAGACGGGCTTGCGTTCTTTCGGCGGATCGCGTGCGAAGGCCGGTCCCACCTCAAAGCCGGGGGACTTATGATCCTGGAAATCGGGCAGGGCCAAGGGGACGCCGTGGAGGGAATTCTTAACGAGAACGCCATCGAGGTGCGAAAAGTAATCCCGGACTATTCGAAGATTGAGCGGGTCGTCGTTGCAACCTATCAACCCCAAAAAACAGGAGCGGAATAGGCCATGGACAAATTCATCATCAAAGGGAGTCGCAAACTGAAAGGAACGGTAACTGTCGGCGGCTCCAAGAACGCCGCCCTTCCCATCCTGGCGGCAACAATCCTCGCCGACGGGAAGTGCACCCTCCGCAACATATCGACCCTGATGGACGTCCGCTCTCTGATCGACATCCTGGAGGTCCTGGGTGTCAAGACGAAGCGCCCCCAGAAGCATGTCCTGGAGACAGAAGTCAAGGATGAGAAACCGTGCCGCGCCCCGTATGAGCTGGTTCGAAAAATGCGCGCCTCCATCTGCGTGCTGGGGCCGCTCCTGGCGAAGCGCAAGCGTGCGGTCGTCTCATATCCGGGCGGCTGCGTGATCGGGGTGCGCCCGATCGACCTGCACCTGAAGGGCCTTCGCGCCCTCGGCGCAAAAATCGAAATCAAGCACGGCTACCTCCACGCCCGCACGGATCAATTGAAGGGGGCCGAAATCTACCTCGGCGGCCCCGCCGGCTCCACCGTGCTCGGCACGTGCAATGTGCTCACCGCCGCCGTCATGGCGAAGGGCAAGACCATCATCGAGGACGCCGCCTGCGAACCGGAGGTCCAGGACCTCTGCCGCTTCCTCATCAGCATGGGGGCGGAGATCCACGGCGTGGGAACGAAACGTCTGGAGGTCAAGGGCGTTCCCGAACTGCACGGCACGGGCCATACGATCATCCCCGACCGTATCGAGGCCGGCACGTTCATGACCGCCGCTGCCATCACAAACGGAGACGTCGAGATCACCGGCGCGCGGATGGATCACCTTGGCGCCGTGACAGACCTCCTCACGCGCATGGGGGTGTCGATCACCGGCAGAAATGGGGCCTGCCGCGTCCGCGTAACCCGAAAGCTGAAGCCCATGGACTTCGCCACGCTCCCCTATCCCGGCATCCCGACCGACATGCAGCCGCAGCTCATGACGCTGTTGTGTCTTGTTGATGGAACCAGCATCATCACCGACAAGGTCTACCCCGACCGGTTCATGCACGTCCAGGAACTCGCTCGCCTCGGGGCGGACATTCGCAAGGAAGGCGGCAGCGCGATCATCGTCGGCGTGAAGTCGCTCTCGGGGGCCGACGTCATGGCCTCCGACCTGCGCGCCGGCGCGGCGCTCGTCGTGGCGGGGCTGGCTGCGAAGGGGGAGACGACGGTCAAGCGAGTCTACCACATCGACCGGGGGTACGAGGGGATCGAAGTGAAGCTCCGCAAGCTCGGCGCCGACATCACGCGCCGGGTGGATCAATCATCCGATTCCTACACACCGTAACCATGAGAACGGAGGGGACCTGACATGGCACCCAAGACGATCCGAATCGCGGGGAAGGGCCTGCGGGGGCGGTTCCTCGTCATCGCCGGGCCGTGCGTGATCGAAGGACGCGACATGGCGCTGCGCCTTGCCGAGAAGCTGAAGAAGGGCCTTGCGAGACTTGACGTGTTCCTTGTCTTTAAGGCGTCTTACGATAAGGCGAATCGCTCGTCCATCAAGTCCTACCGGGGCGTTGGCCTTGATGAGGGCCTCAGAATCCTTGAGGACGTGAAGAAAAAGGTGGGTCTTCCCGTTCTGACCGATGTCCACAGCCCGGAAGAAGCGGCCGTTGCTGGAAAAGTCATTGACCTCTTGCAAGTTCCCGCCTTCCTCTGCCGCCAGACGGACCTGGTGGTGGCCGCCGCCGAGGCCGGGAAAGCCGTTAACCTGAAAAAGGCCCAGTTCCTCGCGCCGTGGGACATGGCCAACGTCGTGGAGAAGGCGGCAAAGGCGGGGGCGAAGAACATTCTTGTCACGGAGCGGGGGACGTCCTTCGGCTACAACAACCTCGTCAGCGACATGCGGTCCATCCCGATCATGAGGAGATTCGGCTACCCCGTGATCTACGATGCCACCCACAGCGTGCAACTGCCCGGCGGGCTGGGCAGCGCGTCCGGGGGACAGCGCGAGATGGCGGTTCCCCTGGCACGGGCCGCCGTCGCCGCCGGCTGTGATGGGCTTTTCCTGGAGACCCACGAACGGCCGGAGAAGGCCCTGTCCGACGCCGCCTCCATGCTGCCCCTGCGTGCGGTGAGAGAGCTGGTCCAAGACGCCCTGTCCATCCGCCGAGCGCTCCGAAAGCGATAGGGCGTCCCGTCCGGATTTTTTGCGGGACATCCCTTCGCATTTGCTGTAAAATTCACATTCAGGTCTCTCTCTGCAATTGCTGGCCCCTCTCTGAGGCTTGATGAAACATGCGAGAACAGAACTTGCCGACGCTTTTCCAGCGCGTGCAGATTCGCGTCCGTCAGGGGGCGGAGGAGATGACCTACCTCACGCGGATCATGGAACTCAGTGGAAGCGGCTTCCTCATCGCCATGCCGGATTCGCCGGAGGCCGAGAACCGCCTCCAGCCCGGCGTTAAGATCGAAGTGATCGCCATCGCCCACGACGGGCTGTATTTCCTCTCGTCCGAGATCAAAGACATCAAGCCGGATGAAGGCCGGCTGGTCCTCGTCATGGACCCGCCGAGAGCGCCCAAGCGCATCCAGCGCCGGAATTACCAGCGCATCGACCTGGCCGTGGACGTTCGTTTCCGAATGCTCGTCGGGCCGGACGAGACGCCATCCGATCCTTTCACAAACACGAAAAGTAAGAACCTGGGCGGCGGCGGGGTCCTCCTGTCGATCGGCCGATCAGTCCCCGTAAAGGATTATATCGAACTGGAGATTGCATTGCCCGACGGCGCAGTCCATGCCATAGGGCGGGTGGTGACCTCAAAGGCGGACGAGGCGCAGCCGGACCGCCTGGACGTGGCCGTCGAATACCTCCTCATCGACACGTCCGATCGCGAGCGGATCGTCCGGTATGTCTTCGAAAAACAGCGGACCCTCGGCCTCTGGAGGTGAACATGGCGACGATGCGATGGCTCATCGGGCCTGTTCTGCTCTGCGTCATGCCGATGCTTTGCTCCGCCCAGCAAACCGCAGCCCCGCAGCGCCTCACGCTGGGCAACGGCCTCACGGTGATCCTGGAGGTGAACCACAAGACGGACAAGGTCGCAATCGAGACCTTCCACCGGGCGGGCTTCCAACACGAGCCGCAAGGCAAGGCCCACCTCGCCCATGTGGCCGAGCACATGGTCTGCTACTGCGCCACCGCCAGCTACGGCCCCCGCCAGGGCCAGATGCTCCTGCAGCAGAAGGGCGGCATGGCCAACGCCGAAACGCTGGCGACCTTCGTGCACTACGACTACACCGTCCCCGCGAGCGAACTCAAGCTGGCCCTGCAGGTTGCGGCCGAGCGGATAGGGTCCATCGTCTTTGCGGACAATGTTCTCCGGGAGGAGGTCCCGCGCGTCGTGCAGGAGATGGACTTCGTCCAGAACAACCCGCAGGCCGGGCTCCTCAAGTTTGGGCTGATCGGCCTGAGCCATGTGCTGCGATTCGGCGATGCCTTCGTCCCCGTCTATGCCGGCCCATCGAAGCTGACGGCGGCCGATATCGAAGCGTTCGTCAAGACGCATTACCGGCCGTGCGAGTCGATCCTTGTCGTCGTGGGCGATTTCGATCCCGTGAATGCGCAGCAGTTGATCAACATCTATTTCGGAAGCCTGCCTCGATCCGAGCCGCCGCCGAAAACCCCCGTCACGATCACGACGGATGTCGACGCCAAATGGGACCTACGGTCGGATGCCATCTACCTCGTCTATCCCAAGGCCGACCCCGACGAAGCGACGCGCATGGCCCTGACGTTGTTCGGCAACTACCTGCAGCAGTCCGTGTGGAACGATCCCGGGCTGAAGGGCATGACCAAGAGCCGCTTCTGCTCCAACCAATTGTACCCGGTCGGCGATCTGCCGTTTTTCGTTTTCGCGGAAGCGAAGCAGGGCGTGTCGCTCGATTCTGTCGAGGCGAGGCTCAAGCAGATCGTCACCGGCGCGCTGACAGACTTCAACCCGGGCACGTTCGCGCAGATCAAGATGGGCCTGGTTTACTTTCTCCAGAGCAGCGTCGTGCAGAGTGGCTACGCCCCGCCCGACGTGCCCTTCGAGCGCATGCTTGGCCAGGAGGCCATCAATCTCGGTATCAAAGAGATCCTCCGGGATGGCGCACCACCCAATGAGTTCCTGGCACGTCTCAACGCCCTGGACTATGGGACAGCCAACCAGATCATCCGGTCTGTCCTCTCCCCGGCAAACGAAAAGAAGGTCCGGTTTCGCTCGGACAAACGCTGAACACGCAAGACAGGAGCCGTGCGACATGGCAATTCACAAGGTCGCAGTCTTCGAGCCTTATCCCTTCGAGATCGGCCAGAAAATTCGCATCGACGGCGGACGGCGCGCCGGCGACTGGGAGGTCGTTGGCGTGGGCGAGCACAAGATCAAACTGAAGTGCCCCATCTCCCACAGGGAATTCGAGTGGGACCGCTTCTGCTACCTCGTCGAGGAGCGCGAGGACGAGTGGCCGCAGAAGGAGTAGGTAATCCTGTGTCATTCCTGCGAAAGCGGGAATCCACAGCAAGCTGAAACAGGCGCGGTCTTGCTATTGACCCCTTTTCTGCCGCCCGGTCATGTGGTATAGTTGAATCAGCCGGCAAAGCAAGTGGCTGCACAGAAGGGATTCACTCATGGCGGACAAGGGCATCTCACGACGGAAGTTCCTGGGCACGTCGCTGACGGCGGCGACGGCCTTCACCATCGTCCCCCGCCATGTCCTCGGCGGTCCCAAGCACGTTCCCCCCAGTGAGAAAATCACGCAGGCCGTCATCGGCACGGGCGGCATGGGCATGGGCCACGTCAGGAGCGCCTTGGGTGACAGGAGAGGAGTGCTGCTGGCCGTCTGCGACGTGGATGCCAAGCACCTCGGAACGGCAATGAATGCGGCCAAGGATGCCGGCAAGGCGTGCAAGGGCTATCGGGACTTCCGAGAGGTCCTTGCCCGGGGCGACATCGATGTGGTCCGCATCCCCACGCCGCCGCACTGGCACGCCCTGATCTCCATTGCCGCCGCCGAGGCCGGGTGCGATGTCTGGTCCGAAAAGCCCATGACCCATTCGCTCTACGAGGGCAAGGCCGTGCGCGACGCCATCCAACGCAACGGCCGCATGTTCCGCATCAACACGTGGTTCCGGCTGTATGGCGATTTCTACGGCTTCGGCTCCACCGTCAAGCCGATCAAGAAGGTCGTCAGCAACGGCCTGTTGGGCTGGCCGGTGACCGTTCGCGTCAGCCCGGCAACGGGGTTCTACTGGAAGGTCAAAAAGAACCTGGGCAAGACGAACCTGACCCCCGAGCAGGTCCCGGACCATCTGGACTACAACATGTGGCTCGGTCCGGCGCCCGTCAAACCCTACAACCCCGCGCGAGTGCACTATCACTTCCGCGCCTATTGGGACTACGACAACGGCGGCCTGGGCGACATGGCACAGCACTACCTCGACCCCGTCCAGTACATCCTCGGCAAAGACGACGAAAGCCCCGTCGAGGTCCAGGCCAACGCCCCCTGGCCCCAGCATCCCGATGCCGTGGGCTACTGGGAGCGCGTGGAGATGAAATACGCCGACGGCTGCCGCATCATCATCGAGTCCGGAGAGTACGGCAAGATGAAGACCGAGGGCAAACCCTACATCGAGGGCCCGAAAGGAAAGCTCTACAAGGGCTTCCGCCTCGATCCGCCGGAGCTTGCCGAGGTGCTGGAGTCGTGCCCCGAACCCGAGCCGATGGTCAGCGACTTCTTCGAGTCGGTCCGCACGCGGCAGAGGTTCGGCCTGAACGAGGACACGTGCATGAGGAGCAACATCCTAATGCACCTCGCCAGCATCGCCATCCGCACGGGCCGCAAGCTCCGCTTCGATCCCGAGACGCAGCGCTTCATCGGCGACGAAGAGGCCAACCGCCTGGCCTGCCCGCCCATGCGCGCGCCCTGGCACGTGTAAAAAGCAGAACGTCCCTTTTTCCTTTCGGAGAAAACAGAGATGCGAACTGTGCTCATAGCGCTTGCAACGTTCCTCGTGGCATTGGCGATCGGCGGTTCCGCTTGCGCCGGGGATCGCTGGGCGGAATACGGTGATCTGGCGGAGAAAATCGAGCCGATTGCGCCGACGCCCATGGGGGAACGCCATATCGGACGGCAGGAGTCGGGGAAGTCCGTCCAATTGCGCTTTCCCGTGCCGAAGGAGCCGGCCGTCGGCTACTGGGTTCGTCTCGGAAACGTCGTGGCCTATACGGGCAAAGGCTCGTCGTATCAGTTGATCCTCCGGCGTGACGCGGAGGACGGCCCGGTGATCTACGAAGGACCCGTCGTCACCGCGGGCAACGCATGGGGCCGGGCCAACCGGGACGCCATTGACCTCACGGAGAAACTGACCGATGCGGACCGCGAGCGGGGTTACGTGGACATCTTCGCCATCGGCAAAACCAAAGGGGACGGCTGGACGATCTACCGCCACCGGAAGGCCAGGCCGATCCTCGCCTATGCGGCGACGCTGTCTCCGGAACTGCGGCGGCGGATGGAAACGGCGAAGGCCATGGCACGCCGAAACATCTCGATCATCCCCGCGCCGAAAGAGGTCCATCTCGCCGAAGGGGATATGAAAATCTCATCGCAAACACGAATCGTGTTCGCGGAGGGCGCGCCGCCGAGCCTGGCCTTCGCGGCGGAGGAGCTTCGGGCCATTGTCCAGGAGCGAACCGGTGTCGCGTTACAAATCGCAAAAGTAAACAAACCGCAGCCGTCGGACATCGCCCTCGGCGTAAGCGGCCAAACGTCCTGGCCGGTTTCGGAGGGGCTGCCCGACGCCTCGGAGGGCTATCGCCTGATCGTGGATGAAAAGGGTGCGCGCGTCATAGGCCGGGGCGAGGCCGGCTGCCTCTACGGCGCAATGACGCTGGGCCAAATGGCTCGGCCCGCCGACGGCGGCGCGATCCTGCCGCACGGCACAATCACAGACTGGCCGAGCTTCCCCTACCGCATCATCCAGTACGACATCGCCCGCGGACAGACCGTGAACGTGGATTATGTGAAGCGCGTCATCCGCTGGCTTGCCCGGTGCAAGATCAATGCCCTGATGTTCTACATGGAAGATGATTTCAAGTTCAGGAAGTATCCCTTCCTGGGGCGCGAGGACACGTTCACCCATGAGAAGGCAAGAACGCTTACCGCATTTGCGAAAAAGTATCACATGCAGCTCATCCCGCAATTCGAGTCGCTGGGTCATGCCTCGGCCGTGCTGCGGCACGACGAAATGAAGGACCTGCGCGAGGCGGGAAATGCCTGGGTCTTTTGCACCAGCGAGGCGCGAACGTGGGAATTCTTAGACGATGTGTACGGCGAGCTGGTCGAGGCGTTTCCGACGACGGAGTTCATTCACGTCGGGGGCGACGAGTTCGAGATGGGATTCGGCAAATGCCCCAAATGCCGCGCGAAGATCGAGAGGGACGGCGTCGGGGGGCTCTATGTCGAGCACATGAACAAGTTGAACCGGCTCGTCAAGAAACACGGCAAGACGATGATGTTCTGGCCATCCCATCGCGGGCCGACGCCGGAGCTGAGCTACATGACGATCCAGTATCAGGACAAGTTGGAAAAGGACTGCATCCCCACCGAGTGGATTTACCACGGCCCGGCGAGCTATCCGCAGATCGAGGAGTATCAGAAGCTCGGGTTCAAGGACGTGTACTGCTGCCCGGCGGTGGTGGGGGCTCAATGGATTTACCCCAACTACCCGACGAGCTTCCGCGGGATCAGGGGCTTCTACCGCGCGGGCAAGGAACGCAGATGCGGCGGCGCATGTTGCACGACATGGCAATTCATGTACGGCCGCGTTCTGGAGAGTAGCTGGTATGGCCTGATCTTTGCGGCCGAGTGCTCCTGGTCCCCCGCCTCGACCTCGAAGGCCGAGTTTGATCGGCGCTTCGCGGACATCTGGTGGGGGCTCACCGGCCCGAACGCCAGGGAGCAGATCGAAGAAACGATCTTCGACCCCATCCCCATCAAGGCCGCGACGAGGGCGTGGCGCAACGGAAGGGTGATGAAGGATTTGCTCTGGGCGCCTCCGGGCAGGGTCGTGCGCGATTTCTCGCTCAAGCAGCCGAAGCTCGGCGAGGGCGCGAGCGCGTTCGTCGCTGCGATGGACTCCGCTGTGCAGCGCGTCGAGGCCATGGAGGCAAAGGCCCGCCGGAACCAACTCACCCTTCGCGGGACGAAACTCGCCTTCGACTCGATGCGCTACGCCGCGGAAAAACTCTCGGCGCTCCAAAGGGCTACCGCGCTCTACGGGGGGGCCTCAAGAGCCAAGGACCCGGCGAAGCTCGATCAAATCGCCGAGATGCTAACGGGCTTGAAGCAAACCGCCACGGAACTGGCCGAGCGGTATGCCTTCTTCGTCGAGAACTGCGGCGCATACAAGGGAGATGTGGACCGGCTTCGGAAGCAGGCCGAGCAATGGGGCGCGTTCGCGGCGAAGATGAAAGACCTGTCGAAAAAGCTCCAGGCCGGCGAGATCGCCAAGCTCCCGCCCGGCGCGAAGTTCGGTTTTCTGACCGGTAGCTGTACCAAGATAGGCGATTGGACGCCCGCGCAAATGAGCGAAAAGGGGACCACGCTGACCTTCGACGTGACAAAGCTCTTGTTGAAGGGGTCCGGCGACGTTCAAGTCGAATGGGAATACACCCGAGGCTCGCACGGCCTGGCCATTGCAAAGACTCAGCTCCTCTGCAACGGCAAGGTCGTCTCGGAAGACGCCCATCCCGGCTGGGCCGGCAGCGGCAGCAGGAGGAACATCTACACCCTCCCCTTGACCGACCATGACCCCAACGCAAAGTATGAGATTCGCGGCGAGGTCGTCTCCCGCGGCGGCACGGATTCGCGTGGGATGGTTTGGCTTGTCCGGTAAAAAAGGGGACCTTTTATTCCATACCGATCAACCCCCGGCTGGGTCCAGCCGCCGGGGCCCAACATCACTCGCGCGCCGAAGTGAGCAACCGGTTTCACGTCTCTGATGCTCCTCGTTCCCTTCCGCCAACACATCACATCCCAGTCGTCCGGTCGTTGGTCAGGCAGAGGGGGTATCCCCGCGTGTCCTCATCGAGAGCCGTCCGCTCGGACTCCACCTTCTCGAACCATGCGTCGAGCGATTTCTGCATCGCCGCGACTCGATCCGGCTGCTGGGCAGCGAAGTCTTGCTGTTCGTAGGGATCGTCGTCCAGATTAAAGAGCATCGCATCGCGAGGGAGCGAGAGCGTTCGGTCGAAGGGCTCTCGAACGATGTCGGCAAATGCGCCCGGGTTCTCGCGGTGCCGGGCATGATCCACATTGTCAGATCGGCGCTTCTCGCACGCTTCAGGGATCGGGGGGTGATAGAGCTTCCACGGCCCGTCCCGCATGGCGATATTGCTGTGGGGCACGGGGGTATAGCGGTTCCACTGCCAGAAGCATACCGGGGCGACCTGGCCTTGTTCTTCCCGCAGTAAAGGTATGACGTCTTGGCCATTGAGGTCGCCGGGGTCTGGCGCTGCGGTACCACCCGCGGAAAGTAAGGTGGGCAGCCAATCGCAGAAGTGCACAAAGGAATTGGACGAGCAACCCGCCGGCAGCCCCGACGGCCAGCGAACGACCGCCGGCACGCGGATGCCACCCTCCAGGACATCGTACTTGCTGCCGTTGAACTGCCCGTTGTACCGCACCGTGCTGTTTTCGCCCGCACCCGCAAACATCGGGCCGTTGTCGCTGGTGAACAGGAGCAGGGTGTTTTCGGCGAGGCCCAGACGCTCAAGCGTTTCGAGAATCCGGCCGATGCCCGCGTCCATGCGCTGCACCATGCCGTAGATCGTGCTGACGGCCTCTGTGAATTTGCCCATCTCCCGGAATGGCGCCACGTCCTCGTCCGGCGCTTCCAGCGGCGTATGGGGGGCGTTGTATGCTACGTAGAGGAAGAAGGGATTGTGCCGGTGGCGCTGGATGAACTGGATTGCTTCGTCGGTGAAGACGTCGGTCAGGTAGCGCCCGTCGGATCGCTCGAACGATCCGTTTCGTTCGATGACCCAGTCCCAGTACTTCATGATGCCTGCCCGGAAGCCGATGAACTCCTCAAAACCGCGCGCATTGGGATGAAAGCGCGGGTCGATGGCGCCGTTGTGCCACTTGCCGACCATGCCCGTTGCGTAGCCAGCCTCCTTCAGCAGGTCGGCAATGGTCGGCACGCCGAGGGCGATCCGGTCGAGGCCGCGGGTTTCCACTACATCAAGAGCTCCCACGCGGTGAGGATACTTCCCGGTGAGCAGGCCTGCCCGGGCCGGCGCACAGACGGGGGAAGCGCTGTAGTGCTGTGTCAAGGCAATGCCTTCGGACGCGAGTCCGTCGAGGCAGGGGGTTTGAACGTCCGGGCTGCCAAAGCAGCCGATGTCGCCGTAGCCGGCATCGTCGGCGAGTATGACGATGATGTTCGGTCGGGTACTCATTTAGACACCTGCTTGATAGTTGCCGACCGCTTCCGATGTTCGGATGGCGCGGTCGTAGATCCGCAAGCGCTTCACTTCGCCTTCCAAGTTCGCGCCGACGCGTAGTGTATCCGCGCCCTTGGCATGGCGCAGGTTCGGGCTGTACCGCCCCCAGCCGAACTGGCGATGCTCGCCGCCGTCGCAGAGCTTGCCGTCGATGAGGAACAGGATGATCTTCGGCCCACCGTCAATGATGACCGCGATGTGGTGCAGCGTGCCCGCGTTCAGCATGCCCGGATCACAGTCCCATCGGTTCGCCGTGCGACCGTCATTCAGGATGATCTCAACCGTACCTCGAGTTGCGGTTTGCAGGCAGATCCCCTGGCCATTCTCGGACCGGCTATCGAGGATGATCTGGTTGGGGTCGAGCGAGTCGAAGCGAATCCACAGGTCGAGCGCGAACCCCGGGCGCAGGTCCTTCGTGCCGTAGTCCATGCGCTTGGCATCGCGGGTGACGAAGTCCGGGAGCTTGGGCATGGGTGCGTCCTCGGGTACCGGCGCCAGATCGAGAACCAGCCCGTCCGATGCGACAGCCTTGTTGTCGAACTGATTCCACAGACCTTCGAGCAAGACCGGATCGATCTCATGGACACGGGCGATGTCCTTCTGGGTTTCTGTCAGGAAGTATCGGCCGGCGTCCTCGATGAGGTCCGGGTAGCTCATGCGGACGAAGGGGTCGTCATCGTAGAGCACGATCTCCGGCTGGGACCACTCAATCACCTTGCCGTCCGGTGTGTCGGCCTCGACGCCGCCGCACAGCCAAACGGGGTTGCGATCCTCGTACCAGTTGCCGCCGTGGTTGTGGAACCAATAGAGGAACTTCCCGTTCTGACACCGCCACGCAAAGTTCGCGGCTCGGGGGTGTCTCATGACACGACCGTCGGCGTAGCGCTTGTACTGGGGCTCCGTCCATGTGTGGCCCCCGTCGCGGCTGTAGGCGCAGGCGGGGTGGCCGTCGATGGTTCGGTAGACGCAATAGAAGGATCCATCGCTCATCTGTTCCTCGGCGATGGGGCCGCCGCCGGACGGCGCGCGCAGACCGGCATCGCCATCGGGCAGCGTCTGCCATGTGATCTTCTCTGGGTCGGATTCCGTCAGGATGTTCTCGCTCTTGAGTAACACGCCCTCCGATCTCGTGAAGAATCCCTCGCCGAAGCCACCGACCTTGTGCACGGATACGAACGCCGCACCGTCGTGGATGAACGGACGACCGACATTCCAGAAGAAGCGCACCTTGCCCTCGTAGGCGTTCTTCCGGTCGATGTCCATTTCGCGGATCGGCACGACGGTGCGCTGATCCGACCACGTCCGGCCGCCGTCGTCGGAGAACTTGAAGACGAAGTATCCCTGCGAATCGACGCGGCGGCACTTGCCGCCCTTGTAGGGCGGATCGTCGGCAATGACTTCACGCAGGTTGTCGGTGTTGTGGTTGTAGAAGCAATAGATACGCCCACCGGGGACCTTGAGCAAGACGGCATAGGACGCCTCCGGCCCGCCGGCCGGCTCGACATCCACCGGATCGGACCACGTCTTGCCCTGGTCGGTGCTTCTCGTGGTGACCACATGCTGTCCGGGGGCCCCCTCGTGGCCTTGGCCGGTGGTCATCACGCAGAGCCAACTGCCGTCGTCGTTGATCACGACGTAGGGCTGGTCAGAGTATCCCTCCGACGGTATCTCGCGCCCGTGTGTGATGTTCCTCGAATCAATGGCAGGATCGGGTGGCACGTTGCGCGTTCCTATTCGGTCCTTGGTTGGAAGGCAGGTCTCTCACACTTCGGCCAGACACATTCGCACATTTCCAGGCGTGTGTCAAACGTCAATGTGGGTGCGCCCGCCGCCCAATATACGCCCAGAGTTTCCGGAGCTTCCAGAAAAAAGGGGGGACGACGTGAGACGACCAGGGTCAAGGTGGGAAATGGGCCTTTGTCAGAAGGTATTGAGAAGACAGGTAATTACAAAACGCACGTAGACGCGGTCTCGACGGCGAATTGCCGTGGCAAAAGAGGAAATGGTGCCGGAGGCGGGACTCGAACCCGCAAGCCCGAAGGCACACGCCCCTCAAACGTGCGTGTCTGCCAGTTCCACCACTCCGGCGGCCTGTTAGAATTATACATTCCCCATCGAGGCAAGTCAACTACTTTCCGCTTCCGGGTGGGCCCTATGGTCCAGGTGAGGATGAGCAGCAGGGCGCCAAGGCGCGACGCGGCCAGGGGATAGGGTGATGATCGGTCATGGCACGTGTATTTTATGTATGCGAAAGGGAATCCGTCAAGCGAATTCCGTCGACGAGCTGCATCTCCCGAAATTTCTCATTCCCAAACCACCACCACACTTGCTACACTATCACGCGAGTGATCCCTTCGGAGTACGTGTATGGCGTGTGGAACGGAACACTGGTTTGTGCTGGACTTCGCGATGCGCCACACCTCGTGGCGGCCGGACCGCTTCAAGTACGGCGGCTACCAGCGTAAGACGATGGACGTCTTCAACCACCTGGCCATCTACCCGGACATCGTGGCCGACTGGCTCTGGCAGAAGCCGCCGTGGGTGCGCAGCGCCATCGACGCCGTCCTCTCCACGGCCCGGGCCTCGAAGAATACCGGCGACGAGCTTGGGGCCGTGGGCAAGCTCGCCCTTGCGAGTCACTATGTGGCGGACAGTTTGGCGGTGAGTCACACGTGGCTTGACTTCATTGCCGACCAGGACCAGTTCGAAAGCCCCGAGGTGATCCACAAGCGCTTCCACGATCCCGTTGAAAATCAAGTGGCCGACTTCATCGAGAAGGCCAACCCCGAGCCGGCGCCCAAGGGCGTGCCGTTCCGAACGGTCTACGACGAGGCATGGACGAAAGCCTACGAGATCGGGCGGCAGATATTCCAGCGCTTCTTCCGCGACGAATCGGTCGAGGACCTGCTGATCGCGGGCGTCGAGAACTCGGCGCAGGCGGTGCATGCCATGTTCGAGAGCGTTGAGCATGAGTTCCTGCTGCTGTCCCATCCGACAAAGGTTACCCGAGCGCGGGAGAAGTGGGTCATGCGCCATCTGCTCGACATGACCGGCAACGAGATCACGTCGCTGCCGTTCAAAAAGGACTTTGTCGCGAAGATGAAAAACGAGGTCGGCTACGAAGGCGGAGCGATCTTCTTCGACCTGCCAAGCTGCGCACCCCACGCCCAGGAGGAGGGCAAGCGCTGGCATCAGGAGCGCATCCGCTGGCGCGAGGTGACCATGGCCTTCATCCTCCCGCCGAGGCGCCAGCAGCCGATCACCGCCGACTGGCGCCCGCCCGAGGCGGAACTCATCGGTTAGCCATGTGGCGCTTATGGATGCCTCTTTCATTTCCCAACCCCATATGGTAGCGTTACCCCAGCACACGACACATTCAGAAAGGAGAAGGCCATGAGAAGATATCTCCTCGTTCTGCTTCTTTGCCTATCGTCGGTTGTCACGGTTGAGGGATGGGAGAGGGATTTCGCCGACAATCCCTCCGTCGAGGCGGATCGCAATCGCGACGACCTGCCCGACGGATGGAAACCGTCAGCCTTCCGCTCGCCCGCCCGGCTCGAGTGGGACAGGAGCGTGGCGCACAGCGGCAAGGCCAGCCTCCGCATCAGCGACTCCGCCAATCCCGGGGCGAAGGAATGGCAGGACCGCACGGGGCGATGGGTCCTTGGGAGCCGGAAGGAGGTCACGCCCGGAGAGACGTACACCCTCGCCGTATGGATGAAGACGCAGGACGTGACGGGCGACGCCTCGGCCTGTATCGCCTGGTTCGCCGACCAGAAGTGGCTGAAGGAGGACTACACCGAGCACCTATCCGGAACGACGGACTGGAAGCGGGTCAGCGTCTCGGGCAAGGCGCCGGCGGGGGCGAAGTGGGGGACCATTTTTCTCTGTCTCGGCGACAGCAAGGGAACCGTCTGGTTCGACGACGTCCACATGGCCAAGGGCGATTCATTCCCGCGAAATTTCGAGTTCGTGGATATATCCGGCGCGTGCAACACGGGCTTTGCCGATGACGCAGCCGGCGACGGCAAGGGTGGGTGGACGGATCAGGGCAAGAACGATATGCGGAACATCGCGGTGGGTGAGGTGAACCTGCGCGGAATTCCCTTCCGCATCATCGACCCCATGCGAACCAACGAGCGCTCGTGCATTGTCCTGAAGGGCAAGGGGAGGGAGAGCTTCCCCGAGTCGGCAGCGATTCCTATCAATCGCAAATGCGAAACGATCTATTTCCTCCACTGCTGCGCATGGGGACGAAAAGGAGCGAAGGTCGCCGACTACGAATTCGTCTATGACGACGGCTCGACGGCAAAGGTTCCCGTGCGGAAGGGCCGGGAGGTGAGCGACTGGTGGGACTGCCGCGACACGAAGGAATCGGCCGTCGGCTGGGAAGGGAGTAACGCCGAGTCCAACTCCGTCGGTCTGACCATCTTCCCCGTGCCGAACCCGAAACCGGCGCAGAAGATCAAGGAGATCCGTTTCGTCTCGGCCGGAAAGGCCGTGCCGATTCTCGTCGCCATCACGACGGCTGACGGGCCGGGTGTGTTGACGGATCTGCCTGTCCGGTATGAGTTTACGGATACATCGGGCTGGTATGAATTCACCTTCCCCCTCGACGATACGAACCTGGATTCGATCGACCTGACGCGGTTCCTCGACGCGCCGGCGGGGAAACACGGCTTCCTGGCTGTGCGCGATGACGGGCACTTCTACTTCGCAGACGGGACGCGAGGCCGCTTCTTCGGGACGAACATCGGCGGGTATCGGTGCTTCATGGAAAAGGAAGACGCCGAGAAGCTGGCGGCCCGGCTGGCGAAGTACGGCGTGAACCTGCTGCGTATCCATGCCATCGACGGCAAGTGGGGGAAGTTTATCGACTACTCGAGGGGTGACAGCCAGCATTTCCTCGCCGACCAGTTCGACCGGCTCGACTATCTCTTCGCGCAACTGAAAAAGCGCGGCATCTATGTCTACTTCGACATGCTCGACTACCGGATGTTCCAGGACGGTGACGACGTGAAAGATGCATCGAAGTTCGTGCACGGCTGGAAGAACGGCATCAAGGGGGCGACGATCTTCAACGACCGGCTCATCGAGCTGCAGAAGGAGTTCGCCACGAAGTTCTTCACCCACTATAACCCCTACACAAAACTGAAATACATCGACGACCCCGCCGTTGCCGTCGTGGAGACCACGAACGAGAACTCCGTCTTCTACTTCCGCAACACGAAGCTCACCTTGCCCTGCTATGTCGAGGAGCTGAAGCAGCGCTGGAACAAGTGGCTGGTCGAGAAGTATGGCGACCGCGAGGCCCTGGCGAAGGCCTGGACCAACGCCAAGGGCGAGTGCGCCCTCCTGCCGGACGAGGACCCCGCGCGCTCGACGGTCGTTCTCCCGATGAAATACCTTTACGAGGCCCCCGATGAAGCCCCCTACGTGGGCGAGCGAAGCCCCGTGCGCGTCAGCGCAATGAAGCGATTTTTCTTCGATCTCGAACGACGCTACTACGGGGAGATGCGTGCGCACCTGAAGAAGATCGGCATCAAGGTCCCCATCACCGGCACGAACCAGACCTTCTGCCCGGCGAGCACCTACGCCGATGCGGTCAACGACTTCATGTCGCGGAACAACTACTGGTGCCACCCGAATGTCCATGCCAAGCCGTTCTTCACGTTCCGCAACAAGGCGGTGCTCCGGTCAGACATCCCGCGGACATCGAACCCCATGACCAACATCGCATCGAGCACGGTTGCCGGCAAGCCCATGATCTCGCCCGAGTTCAACTGGCCCTGGCCCATCGAATACCGCGCCGAGTGCCTGCCCATGATGGCGGCGTATGCCTGTCTGCAGGACTGGGACGGCCTTCTCTTTTTCGCCTACGGACGCGGCAGCCAGACGATCCAGATGTTCGGAAACCGGTCCGACCCGGTGCGCTGGGGGGAGTTCCCGGCGGCGGCGCTGATGTTCCATCGCAACGACGTTTCCGTGGCGAAAAACACGATAAACGTGGCTTACACGGAGTCGGATATCTTTGCCTCGCGGCCCTCGCATAGGGAGGTGAAGTTCTCTCCCTTCCGGCATCTCACCTATATTTCAAAAGTCCGAAACGTCTATTTGGACAAGGCTTACGATGACAATGCCCAGCCGATATGGGATCAGGCCGTCTTCGCGGAGGTTGCGAAGAAACGGGGACTGTCCCGGTTCACAGACATGGACAAGAGGCACGTCAGCGACACGGGCGAACTGTGCATGGACAGCGGGCGGCAAGTCTTCACGATCGCGACACCACGCACGAAGGCCGCCATCGGCTTCCTCGGCCAGGCCGGGAAGATCGATCTGGCCGGCGCCACCATCGAATGCAAGACGCCCTTCGCCGCGGTGATGGTCACGTCATACGACGGCAAGCCCATCGAGCAATCGAAGCGGCTTCTCCTGACGGTTGTCGCCCGCGCGGAGAACACGGGGCAGGCGTTCGCCAAGAATCACAGCGCCGTTCCCGAACGCGGAAAACTGCCGGTGATCGTGGAGCCTGTGGACTGCGACCTGCGCATCAAAACCATCGGGCCCGCGACGCTCTACCCGCTGGACGAAACCGGCAAGCGGCGAGGGCCGGTGCCGGCGCGGTTCGAGGGCGGAGTGCTATTCGTGAATACGAAGGACTTCAAGAGCCCGTGGTGCGAGGTGGTGATGGAATAGTCGGGGTTGACAACGCTGCGCAATCTCGGTAGGATTCCCCGACCTTTTCCATCGAGGAGGATCATGACGAGACCGAGCTGGGACGAGTACTTCATGAAGATCGCGCAGGAGGTGGCGACGCGCTCCACCTGCATGCGGCGGCACGTGGGGTGTGTGCTTGTGCTCGACAAGCGCATCCTTGCCACTGGATACAACGGCGTGCCGATGGGCATCGAGCATTGCGAGACGCGCGGCTGCCTGCGCGAGGAACACAACGTCCCCTCCGGCGAGCGGCACGAGCTCTGCCGGGGCCTTCATGCCGAGATGAATGCCCTGCTCCAGGGCGCGCGATATGGCATCAGGATTGACGGCGCCACGCTCTACTCCACCACATTCCCCTGCTCGCTCTGCGCGAAGATGGCCGTCAACGCCGGTGTCTGCCACATCGTCTGCTCCTCCGACTACCCAGACGATCTGAGCAAGGAGATCCTCAGGGAAAGCGGCATCGACGTCCGCATCATCCCGCCGGTGGACTGACGCACCCCTTCCGGTCTCCCCCGGCCGCCCACCGAAGTCCCCGATCAATCGCCCCAGACAACACATGCTCTACGTATTGTTGCTGTTGATGAGGATCGCGTCGCCGACCACAGCCGTCGAATTCTCCGAGGCCAAAAAGACCGCCACGCCGGCGATCTCCTCCGGCAGGGAGTACCGCTTCAGAGGCAGGTTGGGCGCGTCCAGCGGCTTGCCCGGATGCCAGCCCATCATGTCCGTGGCTACGGGGCCTGGGGCGATGGCGTTGACGCGGACACCATGCGGGGCCATCTGCTTGGCCAGTCCCTCCGTGAAGCCGACCACCCCCCACTTCGAAATGCCGTAGGGATGTGGCGCATTGCGGAGGCCGGCATCCGAAGCGATGTTGATGATCACGCCGCTTTTCTGTTCCTCCATCAGCTTTGCCACGCCCTTGCAGATGAAGTAGACGGCTTTCAGGTTGATGTCCATCACATAGTCCCATTCCGCCTCGGGCGTGGGGTTGGGGTGGTCCTTCGGGAGTTTGTTGACGCCGGCATTGTTGACCACGATGTCGAGTCCGCCGAGGTTCTCCTTCACCTCGGCCAGGCGCTCATCCACTTTCGGGATGTCGAGCACATCCCACGCTATGGGGTAGGCCTTCCGCCCCTTCGCCTTGATCTCGTCGGCTGTTTCACCGAGCGACTCGACCTTCCGCGCCGTGATAGCCACGTCCGCGCCCTCATCGGCGAAGGCCAGAGCGATGGCCCTTCCGATGCCGCGACTGGCCCCGGTGACGAGCGCCTTCTTTCCATCCAAATGCATGGTCCAGTTCCTTTCTCAACGGTAGGGCGGGCGACGCCCGCCAAAATGTAGAAGCGGCATCTTGCCGCTTCCCGAAGAGCCTGGAAGGCTCTTCTACATTGAGAGCGTTGGGCCGATGGCCCACCCTATGTGTTCGCAATCGTGAAATTGTATTGCGGGTCATAGCCAAGCAGCTTCTTCGCCTTGGCCACGGTGTACCACTCCATGCCGGGCGAGAGCTTGAGCTTCCCCTCGGCGGCCAGCTTTGCCGCGCCGGAGACGACCTTGTCCAGGGCCTCGGCCGGATTCGCTTTGAACTCCTCCGGATCGACCTTGCACAGCGGCGAGTCGGCCGTGATGATGAAGGCCTCATGTCGCATGTCATCCGGCGCGTTCAGCGCCAGCACATGCGCCTGGGCCACATCGCACACGTTCACGGATCCCGCCAGGTAACCCACCTCGTTGGGCCCATATTCCTCCGCCGGGCGGATGCCGCCGGGGCGAAGGGCGATCGTACTGAGGCCATGCTTGCTCGTGGTGTAGCGGCACATCTGCTCGCCGAGAGTCTTTGTCAGGCCGTAGAGCTCGGCGGGTTCGCGGGGCAGGTCCTCGTCGATGGGCAGGTAGGGCGGGTTGCTCCCATGTCCCGTCGCCCAGATGGAGGATGTGAAGACGACCCGCTTCACCCCCGCCTTCGCCGCACCTTCGAGGATGTTCTTCGTGCCAATGACGTTTGCCTCGAAGCCAATATCATCGCCGGCCTCCTTCCACGCCTTGCCGTGCAGGGCCGCGATGTGGATCACGGTGTCCTTGCCCTGGCACGCCTCGGCCACGGCCGCCGAGTCGCGCAGGTCACCTCCGATGAATGGAAGACCATCCCCGGGATCCTTCATCTCGAAGTGGGTTACCTCATGCTGACCCGACAGCATCGGCGCGAGCGTCCGGCCCACGAGGCCGCTGCCGCCCGTCAGAAGAATGCGTTTTCGGTCTGCTTTCTCTGGCATGGCTTGACTTCCCGTCGTATCTACAATTCATGTTCCGTCCGGGCGATGACCTCGTCCTGCATGTTCTTGTTCAGGTGGATGAAGTAGTCGGAGTACCCGGCCACACGCACCAGCAAGTCGGGATACTGCTCCGGGTGCTCTTGCGCGTCGAGCAGATCCTCCTTGCCAACGACGTTGATCTGTATCTCGAAGCCGCCACGCTTCAGGTAGGTCTCGATCACATGGCGCAAGGCCTGGCGGTCTTCCTCCTTCTTGAGCATTCCCTTGGCGAACTTCGCGTTGTGCACCAGGCCGCCGAGCACTTCGCAGTGGGACCATTTCGTCGTGGACTTCACCGACGCCGTCGGTCCTTTCTTTTCCCGTCCCTGCGCGCCGCCCGCGCCATCGGCGAGAGGCCAGCCGGCGTGGCGGCCATCGGGGGTCGCACCGGTCTCGGAACCGAACCGCTCGTGCACAACCCAGCAGAAGAAGCCGGGCATGTAGCAGTGCAGGCCGACCGTGTGCGACTCGGTCGTGTCGATCGCGAACTCCGCCCACTTCTTCGCCAACTCATCGGCCGCGTCATCGTCATTGCCGTACTTCGGGAGTGTGTTGAGGATCCGCTGGCGGAGGTCCTCATGCCCTTCGAAATCCTTCTGGAGAATCTCATAGAGATCCGCGATGGACATCTCCTTCTTGTCGTAAACCAACTCATTCACGGCAATTAGGCCGTCCACAAGATTCGCCAGGCCGACGAAGGAGTTCTCGACCCAGTTGTATCGCGCGCCGCCGCGATCGAAGTCACGGCCGCGCTCCAGACAGTCCTGAACCACGCAGCTCGCCAGGGGGAAGCCGCCCGTCTTCTCGCGCTGCTTCCACACGCCGTCCAGGCGTTCTGCGTGAAAGCGAATCTGACCGGCCAGGTTCTCGCGGACGCGCTCCTGCAACTCGCCCAGGCTCTGCGGCTCGGGCTGTTTGTCCTGCGCCACCTCGGCCATTACATCAAGCAGGGCCCTCGGCATGTTGAAGTACGGCTGCGTGACCCACATGTTGGACCGGCCCGCGACCTTGATCTCCACGCAGGTCGAGTTCATGAAGTTGTGGCTGTCCTCCTCGGACACACCATGGGCCCGCAACCCCTCGGAGATCACCTCGTCGTTGAAGAACGCCGGGTCGCCCAGACCGGTGGCGAGGATCTCGGTGGAGAAATTCATCAGTTCGTCGGGTGTCCCTTCGTGCCACGCCACACCCACCGTCGGATAGACCAGCTTCGTCGCCAGCCGAGCGGCGAGGCAGAGGTAGGTCAATTCGTTTGTGATATCCTTCCCCTGGCCGTCAAGCCCGCCGACCATGACGGCCACAGCCGACCCGGGCCAGAGGATGCGATTCATCTGGATGAACAGGCAGGAGATCAACTCGAACGCCTCGCGCGGAGTGATCCGCCCCGCCGCCTTGTCCGCCTCGTAGAATCGGCGCAGCGTCTGGTCCATGCGTCCCGGCGAAGCAAGGCCGTGGTCCTCACCGAACCAGAGAGCAATCTCGGTGAGGAACATAAGCTGTATCGCTTCGTGGAACGTGGTCGGCGCCTCCGTCGCCACATTCCGACAGATCGCGGCGAGTTCGCGCCAGCGTTCGGCGTTCTCCGCATCCTCCCCCGCCATGGCCTCGCAGGCGTCGGCTGTGTTTTTCACGAATGCGGACATCCCCTCCATGGCGATGCGGCAGGCTTCGTAGAACGTGCGCTGCTCCTCCGTAGTCCCTTCGGCGTTTTTGCGGGAGTCAATTTCGTCCAGGATCCCGCAGATGCCTTTCTCGAGAAACGGCTCGTAGTCGGGGTGGAAATGGCCGGCGTCGCCCCCGGGGAACGGAGGGCACGAGGCGAGGGTCTCCTGGGCCTTCCGAAGCTCGGGGCCTTCCTCCGGTGTCACATGCCGCAGTCGCGGCTTGCCGACGATGCGCTCGCCCGGCTCGAGCTCGACGGGCATGCTCCGCAGCCGTTCGGCCGTGCGCCGCGCGCGCCAGATGAGCCAATCCTCGTCCTCCGTGTGCTCCGCCCACGCACGGGCGTCGGCGAGGGTGTTCTCGGGCAGGCCCGGTTTCTCCTCCCGGTGCCGCGCCAGGGCCTTGTCTCTCAGCGCCATGATCTCCGGAGGCAGTTCGAGGGAAAACTCGTCGCTCATCGTGGGAATTCGGATACCCGTCTCAACGATTGTCGCCATTTGTCTTGTCTCGATAATCAGACCTCGTGTTCCGTGCGCGCGATCACACTGTCTTGCAGGGCGCGCTCCAGCGTGGTGAAATATGCGCTGAATCCGCCGATGCGGACGATCAGGTCCTGATACTGCTCTGGGTTTTTCTGCGCCGCCAGCATATCTTCCTTGCTAACGACGGAAATCTGCAACTGCATCCCGCCCATCTCGAAGTAGGTCTCGACCAGGCGCCGAAGCTGCGCGCGGCACTCCTTGTCTTGAAACAACGACTTTGTGAACCGCGCATTCAGAATCGGCGTGCCCAGCGCCAGGTGCAGGGGCAATCGCGTGACGCTCTTGAACATGGCCGTCGGCCCCGACTTGTCCCGCCCCTGAACGGGGCCGATGGAATCGCCCAGCGGCTCGCCCGCCCGCCTTCCGTCGGGCATGGCCCCGATGTCCGCACCTGCCCGCGCATACGTAACGAACATGATGCACGACGGCAGAAATTTCCCCCCGCGCCAGGGGCGGTATCGCAGAAACTCGCGGAAGACGAACTCGGCAACGTCCGCGGCGATCGCATCCACTTCCGGCCGGTCGTTGCCGAAGCGGGGGCACTGCCCCAGGCGCTGCCGGAAGGGTTCTTCCCCCTCGAAATTTTTGTTGAGGATGCTAATCAGCTCGCTCGGCGTTTTTTCTTTTTTGTCAAACACCACCTCGCGGATCGCGGACAGCGAATCCGTGATGTTCGACAGCCCCGCCACGTTGACGACGCTCCAGTTGTAGCGCGCCCCGCCGGCGGTGTAGTCAACGCCGCGTTTGATGCAGTCGTCGATGAGCAGGCTGCGCACGGGCTGGGGCCGCCATCGGGCCTTGGCCTCCTGGTTCCGGTTGACACAGTCCACGATCTCGGCAATGGTCGCCGCAACATCCTCCTTGAATCCCCGCACAAACTCATCGAAGGACGTGGCCTTGGGAAGACGGTCGCGGAGGGTCTTCTCAAAAACCAACGGCAGGTGAATCCCCGCCTCGATGGACCCGACGTTCGACATGCCGTGCACCATGGTCTCGGTGCAGCCGCCGCCGTTCCACCACGTCGCGTCCGCCTCGGTCAGGCCGAGGTCGGTATCAAGCAGCCCTTTGAGAAACAGCTCCTCGTTGTAGAACGCCGGGTTGCCGGAGCCGGTGGCCACCGCGTCGAGGGCAGCGTCCCATATGTCGTCCGGCATATCCGGCAGCACGCGCAGCTCCAGGCTCGGGCGGTATCGACCGTGGGCCGCCTCGATCATCATGTGCGTCACATCGTTGTAGCCGGGCCGGCCGTCGGGCTGCGTCCCGCCGATGGCCGCGCTCCACCCGCCGTTGGCGCAGACGTTGTCGGCAAAGGCGGCGATCAGCGCAGCGGCTTCCTCTCGGTTAATGGCCTCATCGCCCTCGTAGAAGGGCTGAAGCTCCTGATCCATCCGGCCGGGATTGTCGCAGTCGTCAAGATAGTAGATGAAGTTGTAGGCCACCATCGCCTCGAAGAACGACCGGGCTGGCTGGAAGGGGACGCGCTCAAGCGCCTCGACGAGCCGGTCGCGGTTCGGGCACGGTTCGGCATCCTCCGACGACCACGACCGGAGATACGCAAGCAGGTTCGTGTGCCAGGCGCGAACGCCCTTCAAGACATCGCGCAGGCCCTCGTAGAAGTCCCGCCCGTCCTGCCCATTCCCCTCTGCGTCGGAGAGTCCGCGCTCGATGCGCAGGGCGTGGGCATCCAGTCCCTCGCGGATCACCCGGCCGTAGTTCGGGATGCTGTGGGTGTAGCCCCAGCCGCCGATGGTGTGCGGGGTATGGGTGACATTGACGCGCTCCGTCTCCACCCGCATCGCATCGCGGAGTGTCTGGAGCGTCTCGCGCTGCACCTCGTCTTCCGCGCTTTCGATGGCCTGGGCCAGCGCTTCCCCGTTGAGCTGCCACGTGAAGGAGTACGACGGCTGGACGTAACGGTTCTCCGTCAGTGGGGCGGGCAGCTTGCGCCCGCAGGGGTAGAGCAGGCCGCCGTCATAGGGCGTGGGCGTCCGGCTCTCGAAACGCCGGCGCACCGCCCTCGACCACCGGATCATGGGGGAGGCGTCGGGCTTTTCGAAGTATCCGGCGGCAAAAAACTCACCCGCGTCCCGGAGCGTATTCACATCCGGGATTTGCT
>JAADGH010000127.1 GCA_013152475.1 Planctomycetota bacterium | reverse complement strand
CACCGGCGACTTGCCGTCCGCCGGGAAGGGATGGATGACCGTCACCACGTCGGTCTTCTTCTTCCACGTCTTGCTGAAGATGGCCGTCGGGATGGCGAGCATGGGGTACTTCGGGTCGCGCCGCTTCCAACCGCAGTTGGTCCAGCCCTGAATGGGCGGCTCGATCTTGCCCTTCACCACCTCGGCCTTGATGCCCTCGACGTTCAGCGGGGTGATGGCTACGTCGGCCGAGTCCTTGGACGTCGACGTCACGGCGTTCGTCTTGGGATCGACGGCCGCCTCGTCGGCGTTGATGTGGAAGAGCACGTCGCAGGTGTGCTCCGCATCGTCCGCTGCGGTGAGGGTGTCGTGCACGATCCAGTAATTCGGTTTCACGAATAACACTTTCCGCGTGTGCTCGACGCCTTCGAGGACCTTCGGCTTCTTCACCGGGCTCTGCCAGTCGGTGTACTGGCGGTACTTGTTTCTATAAACCCCCTCGCAATAGTCGAGGCCAAACACCGAGGTCCACCGTGTGTCCGTCGCCGGCGCGGGCGCGTCCCACGGCTTCGGCCAGGTGCGCAGGTCGCGGTTCCACTTCCGATACTGATCCATGTCGTCCACGAGGATCGTGTTGTGCGAGCGGGTGATGAGGACGTAGGCCCGCCAGCGGGAGCGGTCGTACATGTAGTTCCCGGAGTCGGGCAGGAGCTGCTTGCCGTAGGCGTACATGGCGACGTGGAGCTTGTCTTCGTGGATGTGGCCGTGACCGAGGAGGCCGGCGTCCATGTGAAACATCCGCGCGTCGCGGTCCCAGCCCGAACGCATGATGTAGTGGCCGGTGTAGGGCATGGCGATGGAGTCCTGCGGCGGGCGCTTGCCGCACTTGCCATTGGTGATGGTGTAGATGAAATCCGGACGATGGGGGAAGTAACGATACCCCTCCACGAGCGTCCTTTTCATGTTCGCGTTGCCGGAGTCGTTCAGGCCTACGGCCAAGCCGCTCGGCATGCAATCGTACATGAGGTAGTTGTACATCTTCTCGATGCGCGCCTTGTAGTCGGCCGGGACCTCGCCCATGAGGCCGTTCAGCGTCGCAATTTCGAGAACGCGAACATACTCGCGGAGCACCCAGCAGTTGTAGCCGAGGGCCGTTTCATACTCCATGCCGTCGGGGTAGATCTCGTCGTTGAGCTGGCGATAGAGGCGGTCGATGCCGATGCGCCGCCACTCCTTTGCGGCCTTGTATTCGGGAAAGAGGACGCCGACGGTGAAGATGCCGAGCGACTCGGCGGTGTACCAGTTGCCGGTGGTCGGATTCTTGATGAGGTGCTTCGCGTGCTCGGCGGCGGACTTCACGATATTCACAATAATGTCATCCGTGAACTCCGGTGAGCGGATGCAACTGAAGATCGCGTTCGGCCAGCTCATCTGGAAACGGCAGGCGGTGTTCAGCGTCTCCCAGGCGTAGTGGTAGGGCGAGTTGCCGGAGCTGATGAGGAGCACGGGGCAGTCCTCGATCCACGCGTTCATCTCCTGGGCCAGTTCGCGGGCATACTTCTCATCACCCGTTTCCCAGTAAGCGCGGACGAGGTAGGTGAAGTGGAAGTGCCGGTTGAGCTGCGCGTTCCACTCGATCGTCCGCGACTCGCCCTCGGTCATGGCGTTGGACGACCAGTCGATGCGCTTGCCAAAGTCGAAGACATGCTTCTTGAAGCTGCCGATGTAAAACTTGTGTGTCAGAATCGAGTCGGCACGTTCCGTGTTCGGCAGATAAGAGTCGGCCGAGACGATGATGTTCACCTTTGCCGGCTTTTCGATGTAGAGCCAGAACTCGAGCTTGTCAAACTTCGACCAGTCGCCGGGGAATTTCTCGCTGAAGGTGGTGCGGAACATGTCGAGGAACCACCACTTGCCCGACGCCTTGCCCGAGTGGGCCTGCTCCTCCGAACGGAAGACGTCGCGCCATCCGGTGGCCTCGGTCTCGAAGTCGCCCAGGCTGCGCTCGCCCGCCGGGCCGACGAGCTTGACGTCGTCCAGATAGAGGGTGACGCCCGTGGGATCGCCGATGACGCGCGCGGAGAGATAGAACTTCGAGATCCAGTTCCAGCCGATGGGCTTGCCCTGGGTCTTGAAGTCGTCCTTGGTGAGCGTTACCTTCTTCCAGCCGGTCCAGTCCACCGGCACGGTAGTGCGATAGCGCCCGCCCACGCCCTTCTCGGCGCGGCGGGGCTGGGCCGGCATGCCCGCGGTGGGGCGGTCGCGCGGATCGACGAACCAGCGGGGTGTTTCGCGATGGCGAATATGCTCGGCCAGCTCGTGGCGTGCGGCCTTGAGGTCGCCCTTCTCGACGGCGGTTTTCACCTTCGCAAGGCCGGGGTAATCGAGGTTGAGCATCTCGTGGAAAAACTGCTTGTCGGTGATGCGGGGGCCTTTCTTCGGCAGGTTGGTCTCCTCGACAAGCCGCAGGTTGCGGATCTTGAGGACGACGTCCTTGTCGATAAAGTCGCGCGGGTTCCAGGCGTTGTGAAACGTGAAGGAATCGATCTTGTGGAGTCCGATGGGGTAGCGCGCCCTGCCGAGCTCGTCGAAGGGGATGATGAGGTCCTTCTCCCCCTTGAAGTCGAGCTTGAAGCGGAGGGAGTAGTAGTCCCCTCCGGCCTTGGTCTTATCTTCGGAAGGGATGATGAGATAGAGTTTCGAGTCGCTCTTCTTATTGCAGACCAGCGTCATGGCCAGTCCGGTGTAGGGGGTCCAATCGTGGATCAGGTCGTTCAGCCGGATGGATTTCGTCTTTGCGAACTCCCACGTGATCTCCGACGGCCGGCCGCCCTCCGCCGGGGTTTCGGCGGACGCATTCTGCCATTTTCCCCCGCCGACGGGGAAGATGTATTCGCCCATTTTCTTCCCTCCCTGTTCCTGCGCCATCCCGACCGTGCACACCAGCACCGCCGTCACGAAAGCTATCGAGCGAAGCATTCCTGCCACGGAACTTCCTCCAGCTTGGACACATGGATCGTCACAGAGCGATGGTAACAGAAGGAGGAGGCGGTGTCAAACACGGCCTCGGGGCTGCCCTTGGCCCTTCACCCTTGACTCCCCGTGCGCCTGTGGTATCCTTGCCTATCAGCCGAGGAACCTTGCCGGATAGTTGCGTCAACTTGCTTTGTCAGTCTTTTGCAAGGCGCATCGAACCTCAGTGGATCGACTACACAATGAAGCACCCGTTGAGGCTGCTCGCCATTGACATCGGCGGCGGCACGCAGGACATCCTGATTCACCACGGGGACCGTGAGATCGAGAACTGTCCGAAACTGATTCTCCCCGCCCCGACACAGATCGTCGCGGGCCGTATCCGAAGAGCGACCGACGCCCGCCGGGACATCTTCCTGACCGGGAATCTGATGGGCGGCGGGGCGTGCAACCATGCGATTGAGGAGCACATCGAGGCCGATCTGCGCGTCTATGCCGAGGCCCTGCCCGCAAAGACGATCCACGACAACCTGGACCGCGTCCGGGAGATGGGCGTGCGCATCGTCAGTCGCCGTCCGCGCGGTGCGGCGGTCATCAAGATGGAGGACATCGACCTGCCGACGCTCCGGCAGGCGCTCGAGCCCTTCGGCGTCTCGGTTCCTGCCCGCGCCGCCATCGCGGTGCTGGACCATGGCAACTGCCCAACGGGGAGCAACCGTCGATTCCGCTTCGAGCAGTGGTGGGGCTTTCTGGAGAACGGAGGGGGCATCATGGACCTGGCCTACCGCCGTATCCCGCCGCGCCTGACGCGCATGCGCGCGGTGCGGCGGTCACTCCCCGGCGCGATGCTTATGGACACGGGAGCGGCGGCCGTCTGGGGGGCGCTGTGCGACGAGGCGGTCGCCCGGCGCCGGCGAAAGGGGGTCGTCATCGTCAACCTCGGCAACCAGCACACGCTGGCCGTCCTGTTGAAGGGGGAGACGGTGTGGGGGATCTTCGAGCATCACACCGGGTGCATGACGCGGAGGAAGCTCGGGGACATGATCGACCGTTTGCGAGACGGGTCGCTCACCAACGAGGAGGTGTTCGAGGACTTCGGCCACGGGTGTGCTATTCGCAATCGGCGGCCGCGAGGTGGGTTCGAGTTCGTCACGGTCCTCGGCCCGAAGAGGGCCCTCGCGAAGGGCCTGGGGTATCACCTCGCCGCGCCATATGGCGACATGATGCTCGCCGGGGCGTTCGGACTGGTTGCGGCGTACGAGGCGACGATGGCGGCGCCATCCAAGACACGCTCAAACAGAGATTGAGCGCGGCACACGGGGTTCGAGCGGCCTAATCACCTTTATTTACCATGTCGAGAAGTGTGCGGACCTGGGCCTCGAGCTCGGTTACGCGATCCGCAATGTCCTTCTCGGCGCCCTCGCCGATCTCCTTGATTTTCTTCTCCATCTCGTCGGTCACGTCGCCGAGGCGCTTTGCGGCGAGGGTGTGCATGTCGATCAGCTTGGCGTCGAACTGCTCCAGGCGCTCCTTCATGAGCTTCTCGGGGTCCAGCCCTGTGCCCTCCCAGTCGGGTTCCCGGGATCCCGGCCCCGATGCGTCGGCGGGTAGATTCTGGATTTTTTCTTCCAGCTCGCGAATCTTCTCCATCACCTCGGGACCGACCCCGCCGGGAGCGGCGTTGCCCTGGGCCCTGATCTTTTCCTCGGTCTCCTCAGCCACCTGTTCCAGACGCTGGGCGACGCGAGTGTGCATATCAATAATTTTTTCGTCAAACTGCTCCAGACGTTCCTTGACGATCCGTTCCACATCGGACAGTTCGGCGGCCGTGGCCGAGCCGCCGCCTTCGGCCGACGCTCCGCGCTCGGCCAGGACGCCCACTTGCTCCTCCAGCCTGGTCAGGCGCGCGGCAACCTCGCCGGAGACGCCCCCGCTCTCTTCGCCGGAGATGGCGCCCACTTGCCCTTCGAGCCTGGTCAGCCGCTCGGCGAGATCCGATCCCGCTTCGCCGCCGCCGGCCTGGAGGGCGGTGATCCTCTTGTCGAATTTCTCCAGTTCGCCAAGGATGATCTTTTTCAGCTCCTCTGTGTTTGCGCCCCCCGCCCCGCCTTTTTCTAAGGCCCGGATTTTCTCCTCGGTTTCCTCGGCGGCTTGCTGGATGCGGTTGGCAATACGGTTGTGCATGTCGATGATTTTGGCGTCGAACTGCTCCATGCGCTCCCGCATGATGTGTTTGAGGTCTGGGATATCCGCCGTGCTGGGGACCGCGCCGCCGGCCCCCTCGGCTGCTGTCTCCAACCGAGCGGCGACGTCACGTTCCAGCTCTCTCAGGCGTTCCTCGGCGTCGTCCAGGTCGGCCTTCAAGTGCGCCGCCGTTCGCGTGTGCAGGTCCACCAGCTTCTCATCGAGCTGCGCCACACGCTCGTTGATGACGGACTCCACCTGCGCGCCCAGGCCGGCATCGTCGGATTCGGGTTTGTCCTCCGGCGCGGCGGGGGTCTTGGGGGCGCCCGCGCCGACAGTGAGGGCAACGATCGCGATTCCAAACAACGCGAAGGAAACAGCCATCAGAGCGGGAAACATTCTCCGCCTCCTTTCGCCATGGCACTTGGATACTGCGTTCTATGTGGTGTCAACTGACCTTACGGGCAATGACGATAAAGTTCACGACGCCGTTCTCGTCCGAGGCGCGCTCCGAACGGCCACGGGTGAACATAACGGTGCATTTCACAATCCCCTTGTCGTCCACCTGGCACACCACGCGGCGGTACCGCCAAACGCTCGACTTCGGGATAATCAGATTGCGAGGGGAGACGAAATAGGATACATGATACCCCGGCTTGACCGTGATTTCCCCGGTGGATAGGTTCACGGCGTAGATCTTCTCAAAATCCTTGCGGAGGCCGTCCATTGTGCGGAGCACCTGCCTGATGTCGTTCCCCTTCGCCGTGTCGAGGACGCCTTGCAGGATAACGATTCCCGGTTCTCTGGATGCTTTGGCCAGTTGCTCCGCGGCGGTCACCTTCGCTCCCATCGCAGCGATCTCGGACTTCAGTTGGCTGATCCGCGCGGCCGTCTCCTGGGCCAGCGTCTTGAGCGCCGAGGCGTCGGCGCCTTTGCCAGCGGCGGCTACCTGCTTCGCCAGATCGCGGATCATCCTCTCGACGGCTGCCACACGCTGCATGGCTTGGTCGGCCTTGGGCCCGCCCCCGGCGCCGAGTTTGGCCACTTGATTCTTGAGGGTCTGGAGATCCTTGGCAAGTTTCTCCGCCTCCGGGCCCGATCCCTTCTGTGAGGCCAGTTCCTTCTTCAGGGTTTTCATGGCCTCGGCCAGACGAAGCTGCACCTGCTCGCCGAGGAGTTTTCTGACGTTCTGAGGGGGCGCACCCTTTGCGGCCGCGCCGGCAACCGCGAGATTCATCAGGCTGTCCGCTGTCTTCTCCGTGGCGAGCTGCTTGAGCGGCATCAGGGCGCTTACGTTCGTCTCGATGCCCTTGAGCTTGTCCTCAATCGGCTTCAGGTTCACCATCGGCTGGGCCTTCTGCTGCTCCACCTGCTTGAAGCGTTTGTCCAACTCCTGGGTGTAGCGATAGAGCGCGCCGGCAAAAGTGACTATGGAAGCGAATGCGACGAGAATGAGGACCTTTGTCTTATCCATACCGACCCCCTTCTTTCAAGAGGAGCATGTCCTTCCAAGTAAACGGTTAAACACGCAGAAGGAAATCTGCCGGGCAAGTCGCCGCCCTGGAACAGCATGGCCGCAGCGCTTCCCAGCACCCCTTCAGATAAGCGCATGTTTCTATCAGAACCGGCGCCTATTTGCAAGAAAGATTCTACCGTTTCTGTATCGGCCTTCCTCGGAGCCCGCGGTGCTGGACAGGCCCGAATCGTATCGTCCCGTCGGCGTCGTAGTTCGCCAGCTTGCCGTCCAGGTATCCTTTGGATCGCGAGGACACAAAGGAAATCTCCGTCAGCCACTTCACCGCCTTGTAGCCGTACTTTGTCGGGAAGATCAGGCGAACCGGCGCACCGTGGTTCGGCGGGAGTTTATCGTCATTGAGCCAATAGGCAAGGAATGCATCACGCGACATCAGCCGGGAGAGCGAGGCGCACTCGTAGTAGCCATCCGCCCCCACGAAACGCACCCATCGGGCGGACTTGAGCGGCTTGACGCGGGCGACAATATCCTCGAACATGGCGCCGACCCAGGTGGCGTTGTAGACCCAGCCCTTGGCGCAGTGCATCGGCAGACCCCTCTTGCGTTTCCGCATCTGCGTCAGGTCCTGGAGCGTAAGCGTGGTGGGATGCTCGACCTCCCCGGTGATGTTGAGGCGCCAAGTGACAGGATCCACGGTCGGCTGTGGCAGGTTTGTGCAGCGGGGCCATTTGTCCGGGTCGGACAGCCTCCCCCCTCCCTCCGTTTTCTTCTTTTTGATAGCCAATCGGGCGAGCCGCTCAGAGAGCCAGATGAGGGCGAACACGGGCAGGAGCGCCAGGATGATGGCGAAACCCAGCAAACAACTTCTTCGTTCTTGCCTGTCCTGGAAAAACATCACCTCTCACAGAAATGCGCCCGCAGGGGCTTGCTGTGCCCATACGGCGCTCGTATTGCGCCGCTCCCTGAGGCCGTTACCCCATAACATAGTATACGCCAAGGGTTAGCGTTCAGGCAAATAAAAAAACGAGACTTTTGCGAAGGATTTCCGATACAATTCAACACTATCCCTATGGAAGAGCGGACCGGAGCGAGGAGAGCACGGTGATCGGCGCAAAGGACAACCGGCATGCGGGACTGTCCGAAGCCAGGCTCGTTGCCAAGATATGCCAAAAAAACGCCGCCGCCCTGCGCGAATTCCACGACCGTTTCTTCCGGCATCTTTACAATTTCGTATTTTACCGCGTGGGCTGTCGCCACCCGGACACCGAAGACATTGTGCAGGAGGTTATGATGGCTGCGATACGTGGGATGCCCAACTTCGCCCGGCGCTCTTCGCTCTTCTCCTGGCTGTGCGGGATCGCCAAGAACAAGATCGCCCAGTTCCACGCCAAACGGGCCAAGACGGCGACGATCGAAGCCGTCCTCTCCAACGTCAACGGCGAGCTCGACCTGCTCCTGCAGCAGGTGGACCGGTCTCCCCTTCCCCTGGAGATCATGGAAAAAGAGGAGGTCAGGAACATGGTCGGTGCGGCCATGGCCAGCCTGCAGCCGACCTACCGCCGCGTGCTTGACTTGAAATATGCTACGGGCCTGCCGGTGAAGGACATCGCCGCCCAACTGAACAAGACGCCCAAGGCCGTCGAGTCCATGCTCACCCGGGCGCGGGACGCCTTCCAGAGGGTGTTCAAGCTCATTGTCAAGGGCCATATCGAACTGGCCGGACAGGGGAGTCACGCTCAATGAAAGAAAATGTGTCGGAGAACAACATTGAGAGGCTCCTGAAGGAGTCTTATCGCCCTGTCGAACCGTCGGCGGAGTTTGAGGAGAGACTTATCGGGGCCATGGAGCGCGAGATGGAGGCCCTTCCGGATCCGGCGCAACTGTCGCTCCACCGGTGGCTGCACGAGATCTTTGCCCTCCAGATGGACCGCCCCCGGTGGTGGGCGGCCGTGGCCGTGGCGGACATCGCCATCATCTTTCTGGCCTTCGCCCTGTTCTTTCAGATGATCTTCCGCATTGCCCCGGAGGTGAAGCCGACAAAACGGGAGATTGCTGTAGCCGAGCCGAAAGAGGGTTCGATTACGATCCCCTACTCGCTGCTGCCGGACTACGGGGCCAGCATCGCCCCGATGAAACCGAAAGGGGAGAGCGTGGAGGAGATGCTCCAGGTCGCGGCCGCCGGTTGTCGCTTCGAGATTCGGCCCGCGAGCATGGTGAAGATTTCCGAATGGGTCGCGCCGACCCGGCCGGCGGGGTTCGACCCCAGCGGCGCGAAGATGGCCGGCCTCTTCAAGAGGGCCCCCTCTCGTCGCCCGTTCGACATCGGGTCGGTTGTCGATGCGGTGGCCGACGAGATCAAGAAGGAGCTGCTGGCCAAACGCGAGGTCGTGCTTGTGCTCATGCTCGACGAGTCGCGCAACCTGGCGCGTGACCGGCGCCTGATCGCGGAGGAAGTCAAGAGCAAGATCGGCGAACTGACCGCCCGGATGTCCGAGCGACAGGCGAA
>JAADGH010000117.1 GCA_013152475.1 Planctomycetota bacterium | reverse complement strand
AGGCCAGCCTTCCACTCCTCATCGACGTGGATCCAGACGAGGTCCGGCTCGGGGAAGTAGCGGTAGTCGTGGGAGGATTCCTTCTCGCGCATGCGCTCGCTGCGGTTGCGGTCGGCGTCCCACAGGCGCGTCTCCTGGGGCACGGTCCCGCCCTCTTCGAGGACGGTGATCTGCCGCTCGATCTCGTACTCCACTGCTTTGATGGCGGCGGTGATGGAGCCGAGGTTCTTGATCTCGACGCGCTTGCCCAGCTCCTTCGATCCCTTCCGGCAGACCGAGATGCCCGGCTCAAAGCGGAGCGACCCCTCCTGCATCTTGCAGTCGGAGACGTTGAGATAAAGCAGCAGGTTGCGCAGCGTTTTGCAGTAGGCCTCGACCTCCTCGGGACTGTGCATGTCCGGCGCACTGACGATCTCCATCAGCGGCGTGCCGGTGCGGTTCAGATCGACAAAGCTGTGGGCGGCGTCGGGCCCCTCGCCATGGACGTTCTTGCCCGCGTCTTCTTCGAGGTGGACGTTCCAGATGCCGACCTCTTTCTTCTCGCCATCAACGAGGATTTCGAGGCAGCCGCCCGCGCCGATGTTCAGATAGCTCTGCGATATCTGGTAGTTCTTCGGCAGGTCGGGGTAGTAGTAGTTCTTCCGGTCGAAGTTGACCTCGTCGGGGATGGTGCAGTTGAGCGCAAGCGCGGTCTTCAGCGTCAGCTCGAATGCCTTGCCGTTCATCACCGGCAGCACGCCGGGCATGCCGATGCAGACGGGGCAGGTCTGGGTGTTCGGCTCGGCGCCGAAGGCGGTGCGGCAGGAGCAGAAGAGCTTCGTCTCCGTCAGGAGCTCCGCGTGCACCTCCAGTCCGATGGTGGCTTCGTAATCCGACGCTGCCATTATCTTCTCCAAGCGCGGGCATTGCCCGCATGCCACAAGGTCTACGGTTTGACAAGCAAGCCGTGCCACCCAGCACACAGCGCGCACGCAAATTGGACACGTAGGGCGGGCGATCCGCCCGCCGCAAAGTAGAAGCGGCATCTTGCCGCTTCCGGAAGAGCCTGGAAGGCTCTTCTACGTTATGGCGGGCCAATAGCCCGCCCTACATAATCTCCGGTCGCTTCTTGTGATGGTCCGTGCGGTCCTCGAACACCTTTGCCGCGCGGAGGATCGTCGTTTCGTCGAACTGCTTGCCGAGGATCTGCATCCCGACCGGCAGGCCGCCCTTCGTGAACCCGCACGGGATGGAGATGCCCGGCAGACCGGCGAGGTTGGTCGGGATCGTCAGCACATCCGACAGATACATCTGCAGCGGGTCGTCCGTCCGGTCGCCGATCTTGAACGGTTCCGTCGGCGATGTGGGGCAGAGGATGCAATCGACTTTTTCAAACGCCGCGTCGAAGTCCATCTTGATCAGGTTGCGCACCTTCGACGCGCGCAGGTAGTAGGCGTCATAGTAACCCGAGCTGAGCGCGAACGTGCCGAGCATGATGCGGCGCTTCACTTCATCGCCGAACCCCTCGGCGCGAGAGGCCGAATACATCTCGATGATGTCGCCCGCTTGCTCGGAGCGATGGCCGTAGTGCACGCCGTCGTACCGGGCCAGGTTCGAGCTGGCCTCGGCGGTGGCCACGATATAATAGGTAGCGACGGCATACTCCGTGTGGGGCAGGGAGATGTCGATGAGCTCCACGCCGGCGTCGCGATAGACCTCCATCGCCGCGCACACGGCGGCCTCGACATCCGGCTCGATGCCCTCGCCGAAGTATTCCTTCGGGATGCCGATCTTCAGGCCCTCCGGCGCCTGCTCGATCTCCGCGCAGTACGGCGGCACATCGAGATCGGCGCAGGTCGAATCACGCTTGTCCGGCTTCGAGAGGACCTCCAGCAGGAGGGCCGTGTCGACGATGTTCCGCGCAAACGGTCCGATCTGATCGAGGGACGAGGCGAAGGCCACGAGGCCGTAACGGGACACGCGACCGTACGTCGGCTTCATGCCGTACACACTGCAAAAGCCCGCCGGTTGTCGGATCGACCCGCCTGTGTCGGAACCGATCGACAGCGGAACGATGCCCGCCGCCACGGCGGCCGCAGAGCCCCCGCTCGATCCGCCGGGCACGCGATCCAGGTTCCACGGGTTGCGTGTGGTGAAGAACCCGGAGTTCTCCGTGGAGGACCCCATGGCAAACTCGTCGAGGTTCGTCTTGCCGATGATGACAGCATCCTCGGCCCTGAGCCGCTCCACCACGTGGGCATCGTACGGCGGCATGAAGTTCTGGAGGATCTTCGACGAGCACGTCGTCGGCTGGCCAATGGTGCACATGTTGTCCTTGACGGCGACGGGGACGCCGGCGAGCTTGCCGGCTTCATTCCCCGCGGCGATCTTTTCGTCCACGGCCTTGGCGACTTCGAGGACAAGGGCCTCGTTGACGTGCATGAACGCCTTGATCTTTGGATCGAGCGCAGCGACGCGCGCAAGCGCCGCCTTCGCCACATCGACGGCGGACACTTCCCGCGAAGTGACTTCGTTTCGGATGTCGGCGGCGGAAAGCTCGTGCAGTTCCATCTTACTCTATGATCTTCGGAACCTTATAGAAGCCCTTTGCCTGGTCGGGCGCGTTGGCGAGCGCCTGCTTTTGGGGGAGCGACTGACCGGGTTCGTCTTCGCGGAAAACATTTTTCGAGACGGAGGCCTGGGAGATGGGCGGGACGTTTTCGACATCCAGCTCGTTCAGCTTCTCGATGTACGTCAGGATGTCACCAAGCTGCTGGGTGAACTTCTCTTTCTCCTCTTCCGTCATCTGGATGCGGGAGAGGTTCGCGACATACTCGACCTGCTCTCGGGTGATGCTCATGGAAGATTCCGTTGATGCGGCCGGCCCCACCGGGGCAGCGGCGACAGGCTCGGCGGAGCTAAGGCGCCTTGACAACCTTGCCGGAGCGGATGCACTGGGTGCAGGCCTTGATGCGCTTGACCGTGCCGTTGATATTGGCGCGGACCCTTTGGATATTTGGGCGGAACTTTCGTTTGGTCTTGCCGGTGATCCTCCGACCGACGCCGCCCTTCGCCTTTGCCAGACCGCGCCGTTCGTAGGAGACGCCCACCTGGGCGCGCTTGCCGCACAAATCGCACACTCGTGACATAGTCCTCTACCTCCGTTGCTAAACAAGACCTTTATTATAGTTGATGCCTGGCCAAATGCAAGGGTTTTTCTGCCCAGGCAGCCCTCCGCACGGCGGCGGGCGCCGCACACGGGGCGGCAATTTTTTCCCCCAAAAATTCTATTTTTTTGTTGACAATACGGGATATGGGGGTACAATCCGAGTAACACTACAATATATAGTGCGCTTCTCAGGTGACTATTCAATATATCGTTGTTCGATTTCGTGGTTACAGTCGCCTTTCTTGTCAGTTGTTCAATTTTTGAGTTCACTTGATCAGCCGCGGTAGCTTTGGGGGTGCAATGGGTAGGTCTGAGTTCTCGTCGTCGCCTTGAAAGGAGGTGAGATTGTATGGCGAAGAAGAAAGCTACGAAGAAGAAGGCTACGAAGAAGAAGGCTACGAAGAAGAAGGCCACGAAGAAGAAAGCTACAAAGAAGAAAGCTACCAAGAAGAAAGCTACGAAAAAGAAAAAGAAATAGGTAAATAAACAAGAATCTATAGCTTGCTCCGCACGGAACGATCCTAAACTTACGCCCCTTGCGCCCTAACACACGCGGATGACGGTTTCGTGCGGAGCGTTTTTTACCCCCGCCCCGACGTCTGGAATTATTTGCTTGACCCCTGCCTCGTCCCAACTATAATACCTTCGGTCTCTGCGAGCGGAGATCGTGGTTCTTCTTGGCCTATTTTATGCACGTTTCCGAGAGCGCTTTACAGAAGGAGGATCGTACATGGCAGAAGCTCTGGGTATGATCGAAACAAGGGGCTTTACCGCAATGGTCGAGGCGGCCGATGCCATGGTCAAGGCGGCAAAGGTGGAATTGATCGGCTTTGAAAAGATCGGCGGCGGATATGTGACCGCTATCGTCCGCGGCGACGTCGCCGCGTGCCGCGCCGCAACGGAAGCCGGCAAGCGCGGCGCCGAGCGCGTCGGTGAGGTCGTGTCGGTCCATGTCATCCCGCGTCCGCATGTCAACGTGGACACGGCCCTCCCCCTGGGCAGGCCCGATGCGGCCAAGGAAAAGGGATAAGCCCCCATGCAGTTGGGAAAAGTTGTCGGCACGGTGGTGGCTACGCAGCGCGACCCCAAGCTGGGTGAGATGAAGTTCCTGTTGGTGCAGCAGATCGACTTCAACAACAAACCCACCGGGGGGTATGTCGTCGCTGTGGACGCGGTTGGCGCGGGGGTGGGCGAGGTGGTGATGTACGCCACGGGCAGCTCCGCCCGCCAGACGGTCCTCACCGATCAGAAGCCCTGCGATGCGACCATCATGGCCATTGTGGACACATGGGATATCAAAGGAAAGGTCAAGTTCACGAAAGAGTAATCGCCCAAAATGTCCATCGACGAAAATATAGTGTCGAGAATCGTCGAAAAGGTCGTCGAGCGCCTGCAGGATGGGAAAAAGGGGACGGAATCGCGCCCGTCCGCTGACGCCGCCCCGCTTGGCCTCGGAGACGGCCTCTTCGATGACGTGGAATCCGCCATCGAGGCGGCGCGCATCGCCCAGGAACAACTTGACGCGGAGACCCTTGCGCTGCGTGGCAAGCTCATCGCCGCCATCCGCAAAGCGGCCCTCGAAAACGCCGAGACCCTTGCGCGCGAAGCGGTCGAAGAAGGCGGTCTCGGCCGAATCGACGATAAGGTAAAAAAGAACATTCTCGCCGCGGAAAAGACCCCCGGCATCGAGGATCTTCAGTCCGTCAGCTACACCGGCGACCACGGCCTGAGTCTGATGGAACCCGCACCCCACGGCGTCATCGGCTCCATCATCCCCTGTACGAACCCGACGGAAACGCTCATCTGCAACACTATCGGCATGGTCGCCGGCGGCAACGCCGTCGTCTTCAACGCCCATCCGCTCACGAAGCAAGTCTCGAACCACTGCCTGCAGATATTCAACCGCGCCATCGTCGAGGCCGGCGGGCCGGCGAACCTGCTCGCGGCCGTCGTCTCGCCAACGATCGAGTCGGCCCAGGAGCTGATGAAACATCCGCAGATCAAACTCCTCGTCGTGACGGGCGGCGGGGGCGTGGTGAAGGCGGCCATGAGCAGCGGCAAAAAGGTCATCGCCGCCGGACCGGGCAACCCGCCGGTGGTGGTTGATGAGACCGCCGACCTCGCCCAGGCCGGACGGGACATTGTCCTCGGCGCGTCGCTCGACAACAACATCGTCTGCATTCTCGAGAAGGAAATCATCGCCGTCGATTCCATCGCCGACAAACTGAAAGAGGCCATGAAGGCCAACGGCGCCTACGAAATCAATCGATCACAGACCGAGCGCCTGACGAAGATCGTCCTCGACGAGCCGGGCGGGCCGGACAAGCACGGCATGCCCAACAAGAGCTTCGTCGGTCGCGACGCCAAGGTCATCCTCAAGGAGATCGGCCTCGACGTGGGCGACGACGTCCGCCTGGTCCTGGCTGACGTGGATGAGAACCACCCGCTCGTCTGGACCGAGCAGCTCATGCCCGTCATGCCCCTCGTTCGGGTCCCGGACTGCGACAGCGCCATCGACCTGGCCAAGTGCGCCGAGCAGGGCTGCCGCCATACCGCCGTCATGCACTCCAAGAACATCGACAAGCTGAGCAAGATGGCCCGGGTGATGAACACGTCGCTCTTCGTGAAGAACGGCCCCAGCTACGCGGGCCTCGGCATGGGCGGCGAAGGCTACTGCTCCTACACCATCGCCAGCCCCACGGGGGAGGGCCTGACGCGCGCGCGGCACTTCACGCGCGACCGCCGGTGCACGCTCGTGGACCACTTTAGGATCGTATAGTGAAGCCCGCCGAGATCGTGAACGCCGTTCGGAACGCGGGGGTGGTCGGGGCGGGCGGCGCCGGGTTCCCCACGCACGTAAAGCTGGAAGCCAAGGCGACATGGTGCATCGCCAACGGCGCGCAGTGCGAGCCGCTGATCCGAGGCGACGGCTGCCTGATGGCACGGCGGGCCAAAGACGTCCTCGAAGGACTGTCCCTTGCCATGCAGGCTGCGGGCGCGGAAAAGGGTGTCATCGCACTCAAGGCCAAGCACAAGGAGGCCGTCGCGGCGCTGGAGAAGGAGCTCGGGGCGTTCGAGAACATCTCGATCCATCTGCTCAAGGACTTCTATCCTGCGGGAGACGAACACCTGCTGGTGTATGAAACCACCGGCGAGCTCGTCCCGCCGGCGGGAATTCCCATCCATGTCGGCGTCGTCGTGAACAATGTCGAGACGCTGGTCAACATCGCCCAGGCCGTGAAGGGCGTTCCCGTCATTGACCGGATCGTGACCGTCACCGGGGCAGTGAAGAAACCGATGACGTTGTCCGCGCCGGTGGGCATGACGGTCGGGGAGCTGATCGACATGGCAGGCGGCGCGACGACCGAGGAGTTCCGCGTCGTCGAGGGCGGGCCGATGATGGGCAAGATTGTGGAGAACATCTCCCGGCCCATCAGGAAGACAACCAGCGGGCTGATCGTCCTGCCGGCCGGTCACGAGCAGATACGCAAGCGGCTTCGGACGCTGGACAAGGTCCTGCTCCGGTCGCGGACGGTGTGTCTGAACTGCCGGTATTGCACGGACCTCTGCCCGCGGTTCCTCCTGGGCCACCCGCTGGAACCGCACAAGATCGCGCGGGTGATGAACTACACTCTCGACTCGCTGCCGGAGGTGGTGGCGAACGCGGTGCTCTGCTGCGAGTGCGGCGTGTGCGAGAGCTACGCCTGCGTCATGGGAATTTCGCCTGTGCGAATGTGCCAGGAGGTGAAAGCCGAGCTGGCAAAGCGGGGCTGGAAGCCGGAGCCGTACGAGACGCCCGAGCCGCGGGGCTACCGCAGCGGCCGGTTCATCCCGATCACCCGGCTCATCGCGCGGCTGGGACTGACCGACTACGACCTGCCGGCGGAATGGACTGACGACCGTCCGGCGGTGGCGGAGGTGGCCATTCCACTCCATCAGCACATTGGCGCGCCGGCCGAGCCCGTGGTGAAGAAGGGGGATAAGGTGAAGCGCGGCGAGGTGATCGGCAAGGTCCCCGCCGGCGCACTCGGCGCGCGCGTTCACGCCAGCATCTCGGGAACGGTGGTGGAGGTGGGGGACAGTATTCGGATTGTGAAGTAGGCCGGCCGAATCGCTCGCCGCAAAAAACTTGTTCCTCCATGCCTCTTTCTCTTTGCCGCGAGGGAACACATGCATCCTCGGCTCACCCGCAGAGAACTCCTGAAAAATGCCGCCCTCTCCTCAGCAGGGCTCCTTGCCGCCACGCGCTCCGCGCGATCCTTGAAGACCCTGGTGGCGCCAGCCGGCCTTGCCGTTTTCGAAGTCGCTGTTGGTGAGGATATTCTCGGCGGCCCAGAGGGGCAGGACACAGGCGCATAGGGCGGCGACGACGGCGTGAGTCGCATGGGTTGTCTCCTACTGCACGTGGCGACAGTGAGGGCGCCGGAAAACGGAGTTTAGCAGAATGGGGTGGGAATGTAAACGCCAAGGGCTGTCCCGAGGTGGAACAGCCCTTGAACGAATTTTCTGCATGTGATGCGATGCCTGATCATTCAGACATTCGGGTTCCAGATGCCTGGGATCTTGGTCTTGCACTTCATGCATCGACCCCGCTTATCCACCATGACGCTCATGCACTTCACACCGATGCGGCGGACGACGCAGGAACCGCATTTTGGACACCAAGTATTGTTGCCGTCGTGGCCGGGGATGTTGAGGAGGTAGACGAACTTGAGTCCGGCTTCCAGTCCCCAGTTGCGGCAGTCTTCCAGCAAGGTGACGGGAGTGCGTGGGACGTTGCTCATTTTCCACTTGGGCATGAGCGCTGCGAAGTGGAGCGGCGTGTTTTCGCCCAGATTGTCGTGGACCCACTTGACCATGTTCTTGACATATTCTTCACGGTCATTGTAGCTCGGCACGATGAGGATCGGGATTTCGAGCCATTTTCCGGCCTCCTTCACGATCTTCATGGATTCCATAACGGGGCCGGGCTTGGCGGAGCATATCTTCTCGTAGAACTCCTCCGTCCAGCCCTTGAAGGTGAAGACGTAGGCGTCCACATAGGGGAGGGTCGCCTTCAGGGCGTCGGGCCGGATGTAGCCCGAGGAGACCATGATGTTGATAAGTTTCCTCTTTTTGACCTTCTTGGCCTCTTTGGCGATGGCCGTGAAGTATTCGTAGAAGGCCACCGGGTCGCTGTACGAATAGGCAATGCAATTCACCGGTATGCCCTTGAGGCTGGGGATGGTTTCGTGGGCCTTGAGGGTGTACTCGACCACCTTCTTCGGCCCCCAGTCTGTCCCGAGCATTGTCACGTCCATCGGCGCTTCCTGCGAGATCTGGTAGTTCTGGCAGTACTGGCACCGAAGCATACACCCGCCCGTTGCGACGTACATGGCCCTGACGCCATCTCGGAGGGCCATGTGGTATAGGGGGCCCTGTTCGACGGGGTCGGGCTGGAGGATACACGGGTTGGCCCATGCGGTAGTGTAGAGCTTCCCGTCGCGGTTGATGTGCGTTCGACAGAAGCAGGTTTTGTTGTTGGGAAGGTGGCAGTTCCGGGCGCAGATCTGGCACCGGATGGCCTTGTCTTCCTCGATTTTGTAGAGTTTCGCCGGTGTGGGATGCACATACGGCTTGTTCAAGTCAACGTCAACGGCCTTGGTCTTGATCTGCTCTTCGGCCTGACCTTCGGCCTCTCGAATACCAAAGCCCCCCGGCGCGCACGGCAACAGGGAAGAAGCGCCGAGGGCCGCCCCTGAAAGGGACAACCCTCGGACGAAATCCCTGCGCGACATGCCTTTCTCTTTGGTCGGAAAGGTACGTCTCATGTCGCACTCCTTTTCTTAGGACTCAGTCGATGGCGCAACTGCCGTTCTTGCACGCGGCGGCGGCTTTGACCTTGTCCAGATCAATCGCGTCAAGTCAAAGTTCTCCCACTCGGTCAACAGGTTGATTCGTTTTGCGAGAATCGGGATGATGCACGGCTTCAGGAACATCTGGCCGATGACGCCGGTCGTCTTCCCATCGGTCTTCTCCCCTTCAAGCTTCAGGAGCTTGCAGTTGATCTCGAACATCCGATGTTTCAGCTCAGCGTAATCGCAGGGGATCTGCGAACCCAGCCGGCTCTTCTGGATCTGGTAATCCATGTCCGACATGGCGCGGGCCTCCGCGAAGACCGAGCGGAGCTTGGCCTCCTCTTTCTTGCGGTCTGCGGCGCTCAGCTCGCCCATGTATTTCTCCATACCATGGAACTGATTGGAGAGGATCATGGGCATGCGAGCCTCGAGTTCGTCGTCCGAGAGCGGGCGGATGCTGTCAAGCAGCTTCTCGGCGACGGTGCCCGCATCGGCCGAACCCACGCGCGTCGGGTCCTTCAGGTTCTTCACCGGAATGAGACAGTGCTTGTAGCCGTAGCATTTCTCCCGCTGGTTCGGGGTCAGGATCGCCTTCGCGTAGGCCTCGCAGATCAGGGCCTGGTGGGCCAGGTCCTTTTTGATTACACGAAGCTTCTTCTCGGCTTCCTGATACTTGGCCCAACCGGGAGACTGCATCTTGT
>JAADGH010000019.1 GCA_013152475.1 Planctomycetota bacterium | reverse complement strand
GACGACATCAAGCAAATGATTTCGTGAGACGATGATTGGATCGAAGACGGCGCGAATCTTTGCTTGGGCAAGGCTGTCTCCTTTTCGGGCATTCAAGGGGCGCGGGAACTCTACAAACGCGAAGGAATGTGGGCGAAGGTCAAAAAGGCACTTGAAGCGGAAGGAAAGTTGAATAGGATGGTGTGATAGAAAACACCTTCTTGGGATGGTTCTGCAAAATGCTCAAATACAGTCAATGGAAAATCCTTGCGGCGGCTGCCCTTGTTGCGGCATCGGGCTGTGCGCTGATCAATCCGACCGACCCCTATGCCGGGGCGGGCATAACGAGGCATGGCGGCGCAAAAAAAGCAAATGAAAAGGGTGTGGAGGGTCCGTTTACCCTCCAGCAATGCCTGGACATCGCCCTCGCCAGCAATCCCGAGATCGCAGCGCGGGCCTGGGATACCGACGCGGCCAAGGCAAGAAAGGACGTCGCCACAGGCGAGCTTTTGCCCAGTGTTCACGCCGTCGGGGGGTATCAGTACTACGTGACGCCGCACGCCGTGGTCCCCATCAGCGGGTTCGGCGAACCCGGGGCGTTCAGCAGGAGCATCTTTGCCGGTGATCTGGTGGTGAAGATGCCGCTTTTCACGGGAGGCCGGATCATCAGCGAGATCAAGGCCGCCGAGCTCCTCCAGCAGGCGTCGAAACATTACCTGGCCCGGACGCGGGAAGAGCTGGTCTTCAACGTCTCAAGCGTTTTCTATAACATCCTCGCACGACGGCGCATCATCAAGTCACTGGAGTTCTCCAAGAAGACCCTTGAGGAGCACCGCAAGAGAGTCGAACACCTGATGGCGGTTCAGAAGGCCGCAAAGGTTGATCTGCTGCGAACGGAGGTCCGGCTGGCGGACCTGGAGCAGCAGCTCGTGCGCGAAAGGAACGTTGTAGCGATTCAGCACCGCGTCCTGGTCAACCTGTTGGGTATAGACGATTCGAAGAAAACGTTCTCGATCCGGGGCGAACTCCTGTTCCCGGACGTGGAGACCCACCTGCCCGACGCCCTGGAAGGCGCCTACGCCAACCGCGATGATTACCTGGCTGCCCGGGCGGAATTGGAAGCGCAAGCGAAGCGCGTGGACGCGGCGCGGGCGGGCCGCTGGCCGACGATATCCGCCGAAGGGTCCTACGGCAAACGATGGGCCACGAGAAGGGATAACGACCGCCTCAATGGCAGTCCGACTCAGGATGCAGGCTCGGTGGGGGCGGTGGTGGACATGCCGCTGTTCGAAGGGGGGCGGATTTCCGCCCGCATTCGCGAGGAAAAGGCAAAGCTTCACGCCGCCCAGGAACGGCTGCGGCAGCTTGAGCTCCGCGTCCGACTCGATGTGGAAAGGGCCGTCCTCAACGTCAAGTCCAGCCGCGCCCGCGTGGTTGCCACAGAAAAGGCTATCGAGCAGGGAAAGGAAAGCCTGCGAATCGAACGAGAGAAGTATGACCTGGGCAAAGGGTCGATTACCGACGTCTTGGACGCGCAGTCGGCGCTCCTGGACGCTCAGACGAACTATTACCGGGCGCTCGCAGAGTACAACACATCGATCGCCGAGCTCCGGTTAGCGACAGGGAAGGAACAATGAAGACCATAAAACGCATCGCCGCCATTCTGATCATGCTGGCCATCATCGGGGCGCTTGTGATCGGAGGGGTCGCGCTTATAAAGCGAAAGAAGAGGGAGCTGGCCAAGGCGCCGGTCTATGGCATGCGGGCCACGCCGGTGCGTGTGGCAAAGGCCCGGCAGGGGGAACTGGTGGAGAAGACCGACTATCTCAGCGTGGTCGAGCCGATCCGTGTGGCCAATATCTCGGCCCGCCTGACCGCCGCCGTGGAGAAGGTCCTGCATGACGAAGGAGATCGGGTCAAGGCGGGAGAGACATTAGTCCTTCTGGACGGCCGTGATATCCGGGAGAACATCGCGGCGGTGCGGGCGCAGGTGGAACAGTCCCAGGCGGACCTGGCCTCGAACCAGGCGACCGCGGCCTCCCTGGAGCATTCCTTGAGCTACTGGAGCAGGGAAGCGCAGCGCGACAAGACCCTTGCCGACAAGGGCGACATCCCGGCGGCCGAAGCAGAGGGCACCGCCGATAAGGCCAACGTGGCCCAGGGCAAGTTGAGGGCAGCAAAGCAGAAATCCACCGCCATCGCGCACCTCATCCAGTCGCTCAAGCGCAAGGCTGCCGAGCTGGAGACCAAGCTGGGCTATTGCACCATAACCAGTCCATATAAGGGCCTTGTAACCCAGCGCCTCGTTGACCCCGGCGATCTCGCAACACCGGGGAAGACGCTCATGGTGGTGGAGGATCGTTCGCAGCTCAAGCTCTCCTTCGACGTCCCCCAGCAGGACCTTCCCCGTGTCCGGGAAGGATTGGACGTTGCCTTCCGCGTCGGCGGGGCGGAACGGGAGGCCAAGCTCTCGCACATGTATCCCTCGCTCTCCGCGACCCGGATGTTGAAAGCCGAGGTTTACCTTTCCGGCGCGACGGCAGAGGGGCTTGCCTGTGGCGCATATGTGCCGCTCTCCACCATCACGGGGCGCCGGCAAAGTGTCGTTCTGATTCCCGCCTCGTGTCTGGTCGAATCTCCCAAAGGCAAGCCTTATGTCTTTGTGGTCAAGGATGAACACCTCGACGCGCGCCAGGTGAAACGCCTGGGTTCGCATGGCGACGAGACGGCGGTGGCGGGGGTGAAACCCGGCGAAGAGGTCGTCCGAAACACCTTTCTCGGCTGGGCGCTGCTCTCTTCCGGTGAGAAGGTGGAGGTGATCCGGTGAACCTGACCCGCTTCTCGCTCAAGAATCCATACGTCATCATCGCATTGGTGCTCGTGGTGGTGGCGCTTGGAGCGTTTGCGTTCTTCCGCACGCCTACGGATCTGTTTCCCAACGCCGTCCCGCCGCAGGTGGTGGTCATCACGGTCGAGCCCGGCGCGGCGGCGGGCGATATCGCCGACAAGATTACCCGGGTGATGGAGAAGGAGATTAACACCCTCAGCGGTCTCAAGAAGGTCCTCAGCACGTCGCGCGACGAGGTGTCCTCCATCAACGCCGAGTTCTACTACAGCAAGCCGGTCGGCGAGGCGTTCCTCGATGTCCAGAACGCCATCGGCAGGATTCGGGCCGAGCTTCCCAAGGACATCCTCCTCCCCCGCATCTACCGGATCACCGACGCCACGCGGGCCTTGTTGACGGTGGCCCTGTCCCCCAAACCGGACAGCGCCAGGACCTTTGCGGAGATACGCCTTCTCGCGGAAAATCAGATCCAAGACCAGATTCTCACGCTGCCCGGCATCGCCGATGTGGACGTCTTCGGCGACCATAAGCCGGAAGTGAAGGTCCGTGTGCATCGGGACAGACTCGCGGCGAACGGCCTCTCCCTGAACGATGTCCTGGCCGCATTGCAGAAACAAAACATCGCCGCCCCGGCCGGGACCATCTACTCGGAAACCAATGAGTATCTGGTCAAGATCGTAGGGGAATTTGCGAACCTAACGCGGATCCGTGAACTGCCCATCCGCAAGAAAGGCCAGGGATACATCCGCATCGCGGACGTGGCCACCGTAACGCTGGGCGAACACGAGCGGCGCAGCTTCTATCATGGCAACGGAAAACAGGCCATTGCCCTCAACATCCTGCGTCCGGACAACGGTCCCACCATAGCGGCGATCCAAACCTTCAAGGCATTCCTGCCGAAACTAAAAGCGCAATTCCCGGACATCCACTTCGAGATTACCGACGACCAGCAACCGATCATTGACATCAATGTGCACGGCATGAGACAAAGCCTCGTGCAGGCGGTGCTGTTCACGGTAATGGTCATTTTTTTCTTCCTGGCCGACGCGCGCGCGGCGATTGTTGTGTCGGTAAGCATCCCGCTCTCGTTCCTGATGGCCCTGGTGGTCCTCTGGTTCAGCCCCTACACATTGAACATGGTCACTTTGTCTGGACTGATCATCGCCGTGGGGATGGTGGTGGACGCCTCCGTCGTGGTGCTGGAGAATATCTACCGGCACTACAGCGAGATGGAGAAGCCCGATGCCGTGACCGCTGCCCGCGAGGGCGCGCAAGAGGTGGCCCTCGCCATCACCGCCGGCATGTTGACCACCGTGATCGTCCTGCTCCCCGTCATGTTTACGGGGGGATACACCCAGCAGATCATGCGCCCGCTGAACATGATGATCTCCTCCACGCTCATCGCATCCCTGCTGGTGGCCCTGACCGTGGTCCCCCTGCTCGCCTCGCGGCTTCTCGCCCGGCCGCGAGATAAGCGGAACCTCGTCGAACGGGTGTTCAGTTACACCGACAAGGCGGTCAGCGGCCTGGCGACGGTCTATCTGGCCGTTCTGAAAAGGGCGCTGCGGTGGCGCGTTGCGGTCCTGATCCTGGCGGGGGTGTTCTTTGTTGTCACCATGAAGACCGTGCCCGGCATCATCGGCGGGGAGTTGATGACCCCGATGGACACAGGCATTGCGATCATCGAATTCGACACGCCCACCGACTACACCCCCGGCCGGGTCGAGACCGTCCTGAACGATGTGGAAAAAGTGATCTACAAGCAGCCCGGCGTCCAGACGGTCTCCTCGGTGGCCGGTTCGGAACCGGGGGAGATCAGTTTCGGCGGCGGCGGCGCGACGGCACAGGGCGTGAAGATGACGATTCGCCTGGTGGATCGGAAGCACCGCAAGGAAACGATCTGGCAGATCGAGGACAAGTGGCGCGAGGCGCTGCGAAAGGTTCCGGGCGTTCGGACCTATCGCGTGAGCGAGTATGGCGCCACCCCCCTTTCCACCACCAAGGCCCCCCTCGACATCATCGTAAGCGGTCCGGATTCAGAAGTCGTCAGCCGTCTGGCGGATCGCTGCCTGGCCGCGCTCAAAGGGTTGGCCGGCCTTGTGGACGTCAGGCGGAGCTGGTACTTTGACAAGGTGGAGCATGTCGCCGTGGTGGACCCGGCCCTCGCCCGCCTCTACCAGACATCGCCGGCGGATGTGGCCGCGGAGCTCAAGCGCGCCGTCAAGGGCGTTCCGGCCACAGCCATGCGCCTGACGGGGTTTCTCGACATCCCCATCAACGTCCAATACGCCAGCGAGGACCTCTGCCACCCTTCTCAGTTGCGGGAGGCCTATATCTCCACCCGTTTTGGTCCGCTCCCGCTGCGGGCGATGGCCTCTCTGCACACCCGACGCGATCAGCCGTTCATCACGCGGGAGAGGCTTCAAAACACCCTCGACATCACCGGCGTCAATCGAATCTATACCATCGCCCAGGTCGCAAAGAAGGCGAAGATGCGTCTCTCCAAGATCAAGCCGCCGCAGGGATATACTATTCAGGTTTCCGGCACGATATCCGACATGAAAACCGGCAAAGTGAGAATGGGCAAGGCACTGAAAATCGGTTTTGTCCTGCTCTATATCCTGCTCCTGGCCATGTTCAAATCCTTCCGCCATCCCATCACGATCATGGCGGCGATCCCGCTGGCGGTGGCCGGGGCCATGTGGGGGCTGCTCCTGTTTGACAAGCCCATGTGCAAGCCCGCGACGATGGGGATGATCCTGCTCGGCGGGACCATTGTGAACAACAGCATCCTGCTCCTGGACTTCATCCTCGCGGCCCGGAAAAAGGGCATGGCAAAGGACGAGGCCATCCTGCAGGCGGTGCGGCTCCGCATCCGCCCGATCCTGATGACAACGGTCTCGACGATCGTGGGGCTCTCGCCGCTGATTTTTGAAATGGCCGTGGGCCTGGAGCGGATGAGCCCGCTGGGCGTCGTCGCGGCGTCCGGATTGACGGTGGGAACCGTTCTCACCATGATCGTCATACCGGTCGTCTATTCGAGCATGGACAGTATGGCCGTGGCGGCAGACCGGGTCTGGAAGTTTGTTCGTGGATAAAGAGGTGCCGTACTATAGCAGAGAATAGCCCGAAGTGTTGTTGTGAAGGCGAAGTGAGGACGGTGTTGGTCTGTGCCGGGGCGTCCGAATGTGGGACAGATGACCAACGAGGCGGCGAAGCGCTTGGATCAGGCAGGGATCGGGAAGTATTTCTGCCTCGCCGGCGTCGGCGGGCAGAAGGAGGTGGCCGTCAAGAGGTCCTTCCTCTATTCACTCGTTTTCGTGCTCGGCTTCAGCGCAGAGCTGGCCACCCTCTTCACGGTGATGGCGTCGGTGGCCCCCTATCTGCGGCCCGAGTGGATGAACTACGTCGTGGCGGCCATATGTGTCCTGCTCGGCCTGCATTTCCTGGAGCTGTTCCATCTCCCCATCTCGGTCTCACATTGTCGTGGTGGGCACATCCGTCGGCGCAGCGCGGCGGCTGATCGAGTCGAAGGGGGCGCAAAGAGCGACGATCGTGGTGAAAAAGATTGCAGGCGTGTTGATTATCCTGGTGGGGACCTACTTCCTTTGCTCCACCATCTGCGGACGGTAGACGTTGCCCGTCATGCCTTTGCCAATGGAAGAATACTGCACAGGACAGACTCCACCGTCGTCCTTGCCACATAACCCTGCATGTGCTATCGTTGCTCTCGCGGCAATGACATTTTCAACACGCAAGGAAAAGGCATGGCGCAGCAGCAACCCGGCAAGCCAAACGTTGTCCTCGTCATCACCGACGACCAGGGCTATGGCGATTTGACGTGCCACGGCAACTCGATCATCCGGACCCCGAACCTGGACCGACTGCATTCGGAGAGCGTCCGCTTCACGGACTTTCACGTCGATCCGCTCTGCGCGCCGACGCGGGCCGCGCTGATGACCGGGCACTACGCCACCCGCACCGGCATCTGGGGCACCACATGGGGCCGTTCGCTTTTGCGAAGCGATGAGGTCACCCTGGCCGACGTCTTCGCGGCAAGCGGCTACCGGACCGGCGTCTTCGGCAAATGGCACCTGGGCGACAACTACCCCTACCGCCCGCAGGACCGCGGGTTCCAGGAGGTGCTCATCCACGGCGGCGGGGGCCTGGGCCAGATACCCGACGCCTGGGGCAACAACTACTTCGACGACATCTACTGCCACAACGGCGTGCCGAAGCAGTTCAGCGGCTACTGCACCGACATCTGGTTCGAGCACGCGATGAAGTTCATCGAGTCGAGCCGGGACGAGCCCTTCTTCTGCTACCTGCCCACCAACGCTCCGCACGCGCCGTACATCGTGGGCGAGGAATACGCCGCTCCCTATCGCGATAAGGAAAATGTGGTCAGCCCGGAGTTCTACGGGATGATCGCGAACATCGACGAGAACATGGCCCGACTGCGGCGGCATCTGAAGGAGCTTGATCTTGAGGACAACACCATCCTCATCTTCATGGCCGACAACGGCACGTCGGCCGGCGCACAGACGGACGGCAAGGGCCTCGTCACGCGCGGCTTCAACGCCGGCATGAGAGGCAAGAAAGGCTCGGCCTACGACGGCGGCCACCGCGACCCCTTCTTCCTCCGATGGCCCGCCGGCGGCCTGGGAGGGGGACGCGACATCGACCGCCTCACGGCGCATATTGATGTTCTCCCGACGCTGATCGACCTCTGCGGCCTGACGCCTCCCGAGGGGGTCGAGTTCGACGGCATCAGCCTTGCGCCCCTCCTTCGGGGGCAGGTGGAGAGCTGGCCCGACCGAAGCATCGTCGTCCAGCAGCAGCAGAGCTGCGACCCGCCGACGATGTGGCGCGCCGCTGTGATGAGTGACAACCTGCGCCTCGTCAATCGAGACGAGCTTTACGACATCGCGACCGACCCCGGCCAGCAAACCAACATCGCCGGCGACCGGCCCGACGATGTCGAGCGCCTGCGCGATGCCTATGAGGCCTGGTGGCGGAGTGTCTCGACGCAGTTCGATGACTGCTGCCGGATCGCCCTCGGCAACAACGCCGAGAACCCTGTCCATCTCACCGGCTTCGACTGGCACGCCTTCCCCAGCCCGTGGAACCAGAGCCACGTCTGCGAGGGGGCGGAGCTGAACGGTTTCTGGGCGGTGGAGATCGAGCGTGATGGGGAGTATGAGTTCGCCCTGCGCCGCTGGCCGCAGGAGGTGGATCGGCCGATCAATGGCGCCCCGTCCGGCTGCACACCGATCCGCGCCAACCGCGCACGGTTGAAAATCGGCGACGCGGACCTGACGCAGCCCATCGACAAGAGCGCATCCGCCGCCACGTTCCACCTCCGACTTTCGTCGGAGAAGGCCCGTCTGCAGACCTGGCTCGACGGCGACAACGGCAGCTCACGCGGGGCGTACTACGTCTACGTGAAGCGGCTGTAACGGGACCAGTTGCCCTGTTGACACGGCCTCCGGCCGACGATACGATGTGTTCGTCCATCAACTCGTGAGAAAGGAGATCACCCCATGGCCAAGGTCAAGATCCACTCGAAGGCCACAAGTCTCTGCCGATGCCGTCCCTGTATGATCATCACCACGCTGCACGAGAGCGGCGGCGTCAATGCCGGCACATTCGGCGCCTACACGAACGTCGGGCCGAAGGAGATCGCCATCGCCATCGGCATGCCGAGCCACACCTACCAGAACATCAAGCGAACCGGCGAGTTCGTCATCAATATCCCCAACCAGGACCAGGCCCACGCGCTGGAGGTCTGCGGCGAGAGCATCCCGCCGGACAAGAGCGAGCTGGACGAGGCCGGCCTCACCACAGCCCCGGCGGACCGGGTGAAGGCCCCGCTCATCGCCGAGTTCCCGGCCAACATCGAGTGCGAGTTCTGGAAGGAGACGGACATCGGGTATCATAGCCTGATCATCGGCAAGGTGCTGTGCGGCCACTTGGAGGAGGACCTGCTCGACAAGGACGGATCCATCGACGTGATCAAGGCGAAGGTCCCGTTCTGCATCCGCTACCCCGAGCCGCTCTACGCCGTGCTGGGTGATCCCCAGGTGGCGAAGAAATAGCATACCAACAAACGACGAGCAAAGGAGACGAGCCATGCCGAAAATCGCGATGATCGGCGCGGGGTCGATGGTGTTCTGCAAGGCGTTGACGATGGACATCCTCGCCACCGACGCCCTGAAGGACAGCGAAATCTGCCTCATGAGCCGCACCATGCCGAAACTCCAGAACATGGAGGACTTCCTCCTGCGCGTGGTCAAGGAGAACAACCTGCCGGCAAACATCTGGAAGACCCTCGACCGCCGCGAGGCACTCAAGGACGCCGACTACGTCATTTGCATGATCCAGGTCGGCGGGCTGGATGCCTTCCAGCACGATTACGAAATCCCGCTGAAGTACGGCGTAGACCAGTGCATCGGCGACAGCCTCGGCCCGGGCGGCGTCTTCCGCGGGCTGCGGACCATCCCCATCCTGGTGGACATGGTCCGGGACATGGAGGAGCTTTGCCCCAACGCGCTCTTCCTCAACTACACCAACCCCATGGCGGCGTGCTGCTATGCCATCGGAAAGGTGGTGGACAAGGTGCAGTACGTCGGCCTGTGCCACGGCGTGCAGACGACGCTCGATCTCATCAGCCGCTACGTCGATGTGCCGAAGGACCAGATCGACTTTCTCTGCGCCGGCATCAACCACATGGCCTGGTTCCTGAAACTGCACGACAAGCGCGATGGCAGGGACCTGCAACCGATCCTCCGGGAGAACATCGAGAAGCCGGAATATTACGCGAATGAGAAAGTCCGCTGCGAGGTCATGCGGCACTTCGGCTACTTTATGACCGAGTCCACCGGCCACCTGTCGGAGTACATCCCCTGGTTCCGGTCCAGCCAGCGCGCGCTCGACCTCTACTGCGACGAGCCGGCCTTCGGCGGGGAAAGCGGGGCCTACTACAAGTATGCGCGGATGCTCACGGACAAATACAAGGGCATCAACTACCTCGAATCGGAAAGCGCCGAGCTCGGCGAGCGCAGCGTGGAGTACTGCTCCTATATCCTCGAGGCCCACGAGACGGACGTGCCCTTCCGTCTGAACGGCAACGTCCGCAACGACGGCTACATCACCAACCTGCCGGATGGGGCGTGCGTGGAAGTGCCGATGTTCGTGGACAGGCAGGGCATCCATCCGGTGACGGTGGGCGACCTGCCGCCGCAGTGCGCCGCGCTGAACCAGAGCAACATCACCGTCCAGGCCCTGGCCGTCGAGGCCGGTTTGACGGGCGACCCGGAGTACGCCATGCAGGCCATCGCCATGGACCCGCTGACATGCACACGATGCACGCTGAAGGAGATTCGGGACATGACGGCCGAGATGCTGGAGGCCCAGCGCGAGTGGCTGCCGCAGTTCGAGGGCAAGTCGCTCCGGCCCACCCCGACGATTGACATTCCCGAGGGAATCCAGCGCGTCGACGTCCCCCTCGATCCGGCGCTGGCCATCGCGAATCGCTTCGGGGAGCTGGCCGAACGGCAGGTGTAGCGCAGACACGCAATGACAGTAACGTTGCATTTCCGCAAAACCGCTTGGCTGGGGCATATCGATGTGGTATGATGCCGCGCCGCGATCTGCGGCAGGCGCAGATGAGTTGCAGGTGAAACGCACAGAGAAGGAGTAGGGTCAATGGCAAGAGTCCCGATCGCACTGGAGTTGTATTCCGTTCGCAACGAGCTTGCGGAGGATCTCCGCGGCACGCTCAAGGCCGTGGCGGACATGGGCTACGAGGGCGTCGAGTTCGCCGGCCCGCCCAAGCACACGGCCGAGGAGATCAAGCCGCTGCTGGACGAGTTCGGCCTGACGTGCTGCGGGTGGCACACGCCGTTCAATCTCGTGCAGGACGACACGCTGGCGGAGACAATCGCGCTGAACAGGGGCATCGGCAACCGCTTCGTCATCGTTCCCGGCCTGCCGGCAGAGTGTACAGGGTCGCGCGAGAACTGGCTGAAGACAGCGGAGTTCTTCAACGGCCTCGCCGACAAGCTGGCCGCCGAAGGCATGGTGACGGGCTACCACAACCACCACACCGAGTTCACGGAGATCGACGGCGAGCAACCGTGGGATACCTTCTTCGGCAACACGAAAAAAGAAATCGTCATGCAGCTCGACCTGGGCAATGCGCTCTCCGGCGGCGGCGACTGCGTCGCCATCCTGGAGAAGTATCCCGGCCGGGCGACGACCGTGCACCTCAAGCCCTACACCGTCGAGCCGGGCAAGGAGGACCGCCGCGCCGGGTTCCGCCCGATCATCGGCGAGGATGACATTCCATGGGACGACATCTTCCGTCTTTGCGAAACAACCGGCGGGACGGAATGGTACATCGTGGAATACGAGAGCGACGCCTACCCGCCGCTGGAGGCGGTCGAACGCTGCCTGAAGAAGCTGAAGGAAATGGGGAAGTAGCCGCTCCCACGGTCTTGCAAAACAGGCGCACGAGGTTCGTCAGCAGCTTTCCGTCACATCGCGAGCGATCTCCCCCATCGCCACGCGCGGCGCGGATCCGGGCTGCGTATGCGCCAGGAGGCCAGGCCCCCCCCATCGCTGCCGGGTCGCCTGGACTGTATCCATGGTTCGAGCACAACGTCGCCACCGGTGCAATCCCAGAGGAGTATTTGCCGCAGGAATCGCTCGTGGGTGCGAAAGAAGGGGATCTTGTGTTTTATCCAAGGACAGGTACATGGTTTCCACCCTATGGTGGGACTGAGCTACATGGGGATGGGCTTGTTTGGAGCGACCCGGAAGGCGGGAAAATGGGATGGAAGGTTGTGAGTGGAGTGAGGGAGATGTTTTCTGAGATAGCTTGCGCTTAATCTGACGCAATAATGCTACTGCGCTTGGCCCTGTCGGCATCGCTTGAGCAGGGCCACGCATTGGGGCAGCATGTCCATCACATCCTTTTTCCCCATATACTCGATGGAGATGGGGCCGCGGTAGTCGACCTCACGAAGCACCTCGAAGAACCGGTCGTAGTCGAGTGTCGGCTCGCGGAGATCGTCTGTCACGTCCCATATCTTCGCATGGCAGAAGGCCAAATAGGGAGCAACCCTCTCCGTTGCCTCGAGAAAATCCTCAAAGGGCTCCGTCCCCGCCATAGGATCTGCGTGATAGTTACCCGTGTCCAGGTTGATGCGGAACCATTCGGAGTCTACTGCCTCGGTGAGTCTGATTTGATCGGCGGAAGTGCGCGATATACCGCCGTGGTTCTCAAGAACGAATGTGATCCCTTTCTCCCCCGCAAGGGGCATGAGGGAACGGAAGGTCTTGACCGCCGCATCAAAAGCCATCTCGTCTGTGACGCCTTCGGGAATGATGGATTGTGGGAGGTTCTTGCCGTAGGGCGACGTGTCCACGCGGAGCAGCGGCGCGCCGAGGAAGGTTGCGATGTCGAGGTATTCCTCGATGTGCGCCCGCTCCCCTTCGATCTCCTCCGCCGAAGTGCGATAGTAGTTGTTCTCGACAGCCACGGCGCAGATGCCCAAGCCATGTCTGGCGACTCTTCGCTTCAACTCTCGAATGATCGTCCAGTCGCTCTTGAGGCAGAAATCGTTAATCTCGATCGCTTCGAGGCCGGCGCGATCACACACCTCCGGGAAATCGAGAAGGTCCAGCTTCTTTTCGTGAAAGGCGCGTCCAAACGATGCGGTTGAAATGGCTATGTTCATCACATTCCTCCTGAAGAGACGCTTGTCGCATTCCCTGACCGGCGCTACGGTCGAGAGATCATGTTGTAACTGCGAGAGAGGGCGTTAATTTTGAAGATCGGATCGCCGGGTCTGCGGAGCGCCGGATAGGAACCGTGGCGCATGGCAAGGGGCTGTTCCGCCGGGGGGCTCATGCCTTTGGGCTCGTGACACCCCATGCACGCCTTATGCTCCCCGCCGCGCACATAATTGAACGTCGTCTCGTGCACCAAGATATTTCCATCGGTGTCCAAAAGCTCGAACTGCACGGGCGTATCCGCAGGCACTTCCACAAAGAAAGAACCATCCTTCTCCAGCGGGACGGTCGCAAGCACCCGGCCGGGAAACGGGCGATGGCTGACGATGGAGATGCCCCGCCGCAGTCGCTCTAACACGCGCACGTAGCGCACGGCATCCTTGCTGAAAGGGAGATCGGTGTTGAAAACAGACAGGCACTCGATCGTGCCCGTGCGTTTTGCGTTAGACTTAGGGGACGATGGCACCTGAAGCTCCCGGGACCGCGGGGCGATGGGAATGGGCGCAAACTCGCTGACGCCTGGTTCATCGTGCACCAGGACCAACTCCCGCGTCGTCATGTTGAAGAGGTAGAGTCCGTAAGCATTCTTGGCGGTGTTGTACCACGGTGCATGCGAAATCCAAAGCCAGTCGTTCCCCGCGGGGTATGGGGTAGTGTAACGTCCGACGGGGCTGTACTCGGGCGCGGGACGGACATAGGCGAACTGCCCCCCGGAGAGGTTGATGATCTCCGGAAAGAACGGGATCTCGCAGTCCAGCGGGTTCCTGGCGGGATCGACGATGGCCGGGCCGGACAGGGTGTTGCAGACGATCCTGCCGTCGGGAAGCTCCCTGGGCAGACTGACCGAAATGCCGATGTGGTTCTTGATTTTGTAACGCCACTTGCCCCCGATGTGCTGGAGTCCATCGGGCAGGGGGCGCAGGGGGGTGTACAGAGGGCCCCGCTGCGTACCGTAGAAGTGCTGGTCGTTCGTGCCGTCCGGCATGACGGTGTGGAACACCGTCTCGTTGCGCCCAAGTCCCCCCCTTGACGGCATTGAAGCCTTCCCAGAATAAAACTGATAGTGGGAGTAAAGGATACTGCCGTTGCGCAACAAGAGCGGCTCGTAATCCCCGTTGGGGTTGAACGTGATCTGGTGGATGTCGCTGCCGTCGGCGTTCATGACGAACAGGTCCCGCGTGCGCTGGTGGTGGTATTGCTCTCGGCCGCCGGACCGATCGGAGGAGAAGACAATTCGTCCGTCGGGCAGATAGCACGGGTCCACGTCGTTGCACACCCCATCCGTGAGCTGCCGCAGGCCCGTGCCGTCCGCGTTGATCTCGAAGATGTGAAATCCCTCTTTCGCGATGTCCCGGCTCATGCCGAAGAGAATGCGTTTCCCGTCGTACGAGACCTCGGGACCTTGCACCCCGCCCTTCGTGAGATGGGTCAGGTTCCTGAGTTTGCCGTCTTTCGTCGGCGGGGTGAGTGTGAACAGATTCTCGCCCCAGGCATAAACCGGCGACCCGGGGAAATTGCTGAACTCGCGAAATCCCTGGTTCGGCACAGGGACGTATTTCCCCTTGAGAAAAACAATGGCCGGGGGAAGAACCGGAGGCTTCGGTTTTTCCATGGCCTTCCCATCTATCCTGGCCACCGCCCGGCGAGCGGCCTCTCGCACCAGCAGAAAAGAATCCGTGTCGGCAATATCCACGAGAATGGAACGAGCCGGTTGATACTTCATGGCGCCCAGCCCCCGGATCGCGCCGTAACGGATGAGGTACTGCTCGTCCTTGAGCGCGCGCATGAGGATGGCCGCAGCTTCTTCCCCGCCGATATCGCCCAGCGCCTCCATCGAGGCGTAGGCGACGCGGATGTTCGGTGTGTCGGGGGCCGGTTTCTTGCGTTTGGAATCGCCGCCGATCTTCAAACCGTAGATCTTGTCTTCCGGCCTCTCCCAGTAGGCCATGATGCCCTTATACTTCGAGAGCATGGATCCCAACACGGGCACACTCGATTTATCGCCGATCTTGCCCAGGGCGCGCGCCGCCCAGTACCCGCCCACCTGGTTGCGCGTGAGGGCGACTTTGTCTTGCTTGAGCAGCAGCGCATGAAGATTCTTGACGGCGGACGGATCGGGGTGATGGTAAAAGGCCCACGCGCACAGAGCGGCGACTCGCGGGTTGTCCGATTCCAGTCCCTGGTTGAGCAGCGATATCCCTTCCTTCCCGAGCGACCCGAGGGCCAACGCCGCCTTGGCGTCCTTGCTCTTGGAAAGTCGATCAAACAGGGCCTTCACGCCCGCGCGGGGAGCATCCTCGCCAAGGCAAACAGACGCCACACACAAAAGACCCAAAACGACAAGAAAGGCATGTCCGTATTTCTGAACCTTCATGTTCACTTGCCTCCCCTCGCCGCGATCTCGCGTTGGGCCAGTCGGATATCCTCGATGGTATCCTGCGCGGCTTCCCGGATGATGCACACAATATCCTCCTTCGCCACGCGTTCCAAAACGGGAATGGACGCCGGTGAGCCGATGAACCGCAGGCCAATGACCGAGCCGAGCCGCACGTCTCGATAGGACTCCGGGTCCACGGCCAGTTCTTCCAGGGCCTTCCGCGCCT
>JAADGH010000029.1 GCA_013152475.1 Planctomycetota bacterium | reverse complement strand
GTTTGACAGGGCCACACCTCGATCCACGGCGCAGCTCACCGATCCCCAGTTCACAACCTTCCCCTCGCTCTTGAGGATGATGTCCACCAGGTTCCCGCCGCCGGGAAGGTCGTCGGGCAGATCAAGCTTGACCTCGTTGTCTCCTGCCTTGAGCGAGATATCTTTCGTGAACTGCGCGGCTTGCTCGCCGAGGGGACCGTTCACCGTAACCTGGGCGGAGACGGACAAGGGATCGCCCGGGTTGCTGAGGTCCATGACCACCTTCGGCGTTTCGGCGTTGTCGATCTTGATCTCCTTCAGCGCGACGCCCGGCTCCTTCCGTGCGGCCCAAAGCACAGCCCGGATCACCATGGACAGGTGGTACTCCCAATACTTGACATGCGTGTCCGGCGGCTCCAGCCAGGGACACTGGAACCCGCCGGAGCCCTGCCAGCCGGTGTTGTATGAGAAGACAACAACCCGGCCTTTGCCCGGTCCCTCCTGTGCGATCACCAGCGGGCCCTTCCCGATCATGGCGATGGGATCGGTCTTGGCCTTGTACCATGTATAGTCCGTCCGCGGGAGCACGTCGAAGGGCACCCCGACTGTGATGGGATGGGCCTTTGCCGCGCGCCACTCGCCGTTGCGCCGGCGCAGGTGCTTCTCCTTCTCGACGGGCAGGAAGGAATAGAGCGCCTCCGGGCCTCGGTTCGGCGCAACATAGACGAGGCCGACGCCTTCCTCGATCTTCTTCCTGAACAACTGGATGACCTCGTCATCGAACAGATCGCCGCGCAGTCCGCCGATCAGGATCACGTCGCAGGGCTGTGCCAGTTTCTCTTTGATGTACTGGTTCATGTGCTCGACGAGGTAGCTCTTGTTTCGGCCGAACACGCCGGAGATGTATCCCAGTTCGGTCTTGCTCCCGGCGGTGACCCAGATCAGGTCCATGTCCATCCGCTCGCCAAGCTCCACGGCCTCCCGGCCCGAGAGGCAGCTCGTCAGCACCATGACCTTCGTCTTGCCCTTGCAGTAGGGCTTGGCCCATTGGACGTGCTCGCTCTCGACCTCCATGGACAGCTCGATGTCCTTCGGCGCGGTGCCCCGGAGCGGGGTCCGGTCCTCGAAGCGCTCGGACTTGCGGCCCATGCGTTCTTCCTTCGCCGCGATCCGGAACGGGGCGCTCTTTTCACCCACCACGATCTGCGTCATGAAGTCCATCAGCTCCTTCTCGCCTTTCATCACGCGGCCGGAAAGGACCCAAGTTCCTTCCCTATCTACCTTTACGACGATATCCTCATTGGCGCACTTGCCTGGCTCAAGCGTCACCTCGGCCTCGTGCACCGTCTGCTCCTGGCCGTCGGGCAGGCGCCGCAGCGTCACCACAACCCGACCGGTGACGGGAGCGCCGGACGCGAGCGATGCCCTGACGGACAACCCCTTTTGCGCCTCGGCGAGGGTGCAGTTTTCGGGCGCGCTGAAGCCGGCGACGATGCCATTGCCCGAGCCGCAGACCCGCTTGATCCCCTGGAACGGGACGATCAGTTCCTGCGTCCGGAAGCTCTCGCCGTTTTTTACGTCGAAGGTGCGGAAGGCCCACTCGAACGTCGGCTGCTTGCCGGGGCAGAGGTAGAAGCACATGAGGCGACGGTACTCCATGTTGAAGCACAGGCCGTTGCCGCTGTCGCCGGTGAGCGCGGCCCAGCCGCGGGAGGGGTTGTAGTACCATTCCTGCCCAGCGCCTGCGGCCGGATCGACGGTGACAATCGCATCGTCGAGGGGAAAGGTGTAGACGGTATGTTCGCCCACGACGCCGGCGCGGTTGTAGAACCACAGGCCGATCTTCCTCGGGACCATGAGCTCCTGGCCGACATGGAACACGTGCTCGACGCGGGCCATGGCCTCGCCGGCGCGAAGGCTGACCCGCTTCTCGAATATGGTGGACCGCGTGAAACCCGCCTGACCTCGGGCCTTCAGGACAAGGGTGACTTCGTTGCCCTTGCGCAGGATCTGGTGCTCCCAGGCGCACTTCTGCCACTGCGTGTAGAGCTCGCGATCGGCGTAGTTCCACACGCGACTGCCAAGCAGCGAACCGACGTTGGGCATGACAAGCCGCTTGCCCGTTGGCTTGAACACGAAGTCCGTGCACTCGCCGCCCTGGCCCGGGCGGAACGTCATGCGAACGAAGGCGTTCTCCAGCACCACTGTGGGCGCTCCCCCTTCGGTCTTCTCTGTGATGCTGACCGCTTCCTGGGCCTGGGCCAGCGACACGATTGCGAGCCACAGCAGAGAGACAACCAGCGTCTTGCGAACCATCGGGTACCTCCTTCGATCTTATTGTTGGGAAACAGGAAGCAGAATTGTATAGGCAATGTGGTCCTTTTGCCCCTTGTAGACAAAGTCCCTTCGCGGCACAGCGGGCGGCGTCATGCTTAGTTGCACCTGCCTCTGCCAGGTCAGGGAGCAGTTTGTCTTGGACTGCCAGACGAAATGGAACGGCCCAACCTCAGACCAGACGGTGAATTGATCCATCTGCGCGCGAATCCGCTTCTGTCCCGGCGCGGCCTTGCCCAGCGTGAGCTTGCCGCTCAGGACACGATCGCCCACCAGGATCACGTAGTCCCGATTGGGGACCGTCTCCTTGCCCGGGAAGATGAGGAGGGAAAAGCTGTTCCACCGGATGGTCTCGATCCACTCGAAATCATACCGGACATGGATTTCCCCCGTCGGCGTGATGACGATCCTCTGGCGAACATCGCAGAGCGGCTTGCCGTCGAGGACTTTCCTGTTCGATACCTTGCACCGGAAGAGAAACACCCGCTTGCCGTTATCGTCGCGGCACTCCCGTTCGGGCGGCGCCACGCTCAGCCCGCGGTCCAGCCCGCTCTCCCCCTGGACGGTCCTCGGGGCCGGCCCGCCATCGGGGGGGACGGGATAGGTGTAGAGCGATGCAGCCTGCCAGATCAGCTCCTTGCCGTGAACGACGACATGGCGAACGGTCCCGGCCCAATTCACCGAGACCTGGAACTCCTCCGTGCCCCAGACGCCGTTCTTCTCTGTTCCCTTGAGCAGGCGCACCTCGAAGTCCCGCGCCCAGACGTCATGCGGGCAGAGAAGAAAGAGTGCAGCGACGATCAAAAGGGCCCGTCCCGGCATTCGGTTGCTCATCGCGGGGTTCCCGTAAACGGTGCGCATTCAGAGTTCCACCGACACCTTCTGCGGCTTGCCGGTCTTGACCGATTTCCATGCGGCATCGAGGGCGGCAATGGTCTTCAGGCCCTCGCGGGCGTCCTCGGACGGCGTCTTGTCGTTCACGATGCAGTCCTCGAAGTGCGCCATGTAGCGCCGCACGGCCTGGCCCTGGCCGTAGGCCCCTTCCATGTCGGCCGGGTAGTCGATGACGGCGGGGCGAATCCCTTCGAGCTTGTCGAAGACGACGCGCACCTGGCCCGGCTGGAAGTCCTCGAATGTGGCCGTGGCCGTGGCCTTCGTCCCGTAGAGCGTCAGGCCCATCATCGGCATCGGCGGCTGCACAATGCCATAGGCCCCAAGCACCCGGGCCATGACACCGTTCTTGAACTTCACGTTAAGCATGAAGTTGTCCTCGATGGGATAGGCCGAGAGTCCCCCCCGGTTGGCGTAGCAGTGCACCTCGTCCACCTCGCCAAGGACCCAGACCAGCGAGTCAATCGGGTGGCACACGCCGCCGTACATGAAGTCCTGCGGGACCTCGAGACGCCAGGACGTCACGTTGAAGTAATCCTTGATTTCGTGCACGTAGTGGGCGTCGGCGAGGAGAATGTCGCCCAGGTCGCCGTCGTCGAAGAATCGCTTCACCGCGAGGAAAGACGTATACCACCGGCAGGTCTCACCCACGAGGAACTTCAGCTTGCGCGATTCCGCTTCTTTTGTGATCTCTATGGCCTCGCTCAGCTTGTTGACCATGGGCTTGGTCACGATCACATGCTTGTCCGCCCGGAGCGCCGTAAGGCAGTGCTCGCCGTGCAGGTGATCCGGCGAGAAAACCGCGACGGCGTGGATGTCGTCGCGCTCGATAAGCGCCCTGTAGTCGGTGGTGTGAAAAGCGATGTCGTTCTCCCGTGCAACGCGCTCGACCTTCGATGCCGTCGTCGCGCACAGCCCACGCACCTCGAACCGCGTTGAGGGATCGGAGTTGAGGTAGAAGAGGTCCTTCCCCATACCCAAGCCGATTACGCCGATTCCGATGTCCTTACTCATCGCCGACCTCCCGAAGGATGTCCAAGAATGTGTTTACAACAACGTCAACAACTTCGCGGTCCGCCAGCAGGCCCAGCTTGGTGAGCACCGTGCTGTGGCCCTCGTGGTAGGCATGCACCCGCACCCAGAGGCCCCGCTCGAGGCACCGGCGGTGGAAGGAGAGCGCGTCGGCAACGGTACGGAACTTGACGCCCGCGAGAAGCCCCTTGCCATGAATCGCCGCCACGCGATTCGGGTGCTCCTGCGGTATCTCCCTCAGCCGATCCTCATAGTAACGGCTTAGGTCGGCGAGGCGATTCCCGTTCTGCTCGACGAGGGAGAGACAACCCAGGGCGACCATGGCCGCCAGCGGCGCGTTGCCGTTCGTGTTGATCGCGTCGTACTGCTCCAGGCAGTCGTACTTGCGTTTGAACAGCAGCGCAGCCAGCGGATGGAACCCGCTGGTCATGCCCTTGCCGACGATCAGCATATCCGGAACGATATCGAATTGATGGAACATGAAGACTTCGGGGCGCCAGAAGCCGGTTTGGATCTCGTCGATCACCATGGCTGCGTCGGCTTCGTCGCAGAGGGTGCGGGCCTCCTGCAGAAACCCCTTCTCCAGCAGAATGGCCTCGCGGTTCATGAGGATCGGCTCGGCGAAGAACGCCGCAACGCGGCCTTCATGTTCGTGAAAAGCCCTTCGCAGCGCGGCGGTGTCGTTCGGCTCGATACCGACGACGTGAACGCTGCAGAAATACTTCTCCCACATCCCCCGAAGGCGCTGGGCGAGGAAGTCCATGCCATGGTAATTCCCGTTCATCGTCACGATCACAGGCCCCGCCCCGGGTCTCGTTGCTTCGAAGTATTTGAGAATGATTTTCAAGGCCGTGCTTGCGGCTGAGGAACCGGTGCAGACACCGAGGTTCACGGTATTCAGTGCGCCGTCATCTTCCGCCGGATTCGCCGGGCCTCCACCGTGCGGGCCTGCGACACGGACCAATTGCGCGGCGAGGCACTTGATCGGATTGCCGGGAATGTCGCTGTGGTCGTCCCAGACGATTCCCGCCTCCATCGCCAGACGGGCCACCCGAGTCAGCTCCGGCGAGTTGTATCCCCAGGTCATCTGATAGTGCCCCGCCGTGCAGTCGAGAAACAGCCGCCGCTGTTCGGTGAGGTAGAACAGCCCCTGCCCGGTGAGAAGGTCATCCGGCGCTTCGGCGGGACCTTTCACATACGATGCCTGGATCAGGCGTTTGTCGAGATGCTTCGCCGAGGGGATGGACTCGATGGTCTTCCCGATGTGACGAAGCAGGTCGCGCTCATCGGTCTGCTCCAGGTAGACGCGAGCGGCCTGGAGGGCCGCCCAGATGCGCTCGCCTTCATCTCCCAGCAGACTCGATAGCCGGTCAAAGGACTTGCTTTTCATCGGCATATGGCACACATCCTTTGCTCTGTGCTTTTCCTGTGTGGCGCCGAGGCGCCCGACGCATGATCTTAGCACACAGATTAGCCGGTATCCATCCCCGTGTCAACCGATGGGCGGGAGAGGAGTTTCCCCATAACCCGCGCTGTGTCATCTCCGAAAGCGCGCCGTATGTCAAGTGAATTGTATGGGATTTTACGGCGGCCTGAGAAGCGGCCTTTCGGGGGCCGTCCGACTGAAAATTCGTCACCAGCACGTGTAGCGGATCCCTTCCATGGAATAGAATTCCTTTCCTGATTGCTTCCATGATTGATAAAATACCACCTCTTGCGGCGCTTTGGACCTGTTCGGCAAGGGAGAGAACGATGTTGAGCCAATTACTTCGACAGAGATGTCTCATCGGCATACTGGTGTTTGCGATGACCGCCGCCTGCACGGCACAGGGCCTGACGCTCTATGTATCGGGCGATCCGGGGAAGGGAAACGACAACTGGTCCGGGAGACTTGCCGAGGCGAAGGCCGACGGGACAGACGGCCCCTTCGCCACCCTGGGCAGAGCCCAGGCCGAACTACGAAAACTCAAAGCTGCGGGCCGATTGGACGGCCCCGCCACGGTCTTTGTTCGGCGAGGCGTTTACGAGCTGACGGAGACCTTTTCTCTCGGTCCGGAGGACTCGGGAACGCCGGAGAATCCCGTCGTCTATCACGCCTACCCGAACGAGAAACCGGTGCTGACCGGCGCATACAGGATCACCGGCTTCAAACCATATAAGGGCAACATCCTCCAATGCGATCTCAAAGGGACGCCTCTGGAGAAGACGGCGTTCCGCCAGCTCTTCTTCCGGGGGAAGCGGCAGATCATGGCGCGTTATCCGAACCTCGATCCCAAAGACCCCCATGGCGGGACTTGGGCGCACATCCTGGACGTGGAGGGGGAGGGTGTGAGAGATCGCTTCATATATACAGAGGATGTCGGCAGGGGAAAGCAGTGGACGAACGTGCAGCAGGCCAAGGTCTGCGTCCATCCTTCATACGGGTGGGGCTGGAATATCGTGCCAATCAAGTCCGTGAACCCTGAGGAATCTGAGATCGTACTCGCGCGCAACACGTCGTACGACCTCCGCGTCGGCGACCGGTATTACGTGCAGAACCTGCTCGAAGAGTTGGACGCCCCGGGCGAGTGGTACCTGGACCGCGACGCCTCCACGCTCTACTTCTGGCCCCCGTCGGACCTCGCCGACGGTGAGGTGCGTGCGCCAATGGTTGATACGATCATCGCCATAAAAGACGCCGGCAACATCACGGTTCGCGGCTTCACCATTGAAGCATGCGACGGCGACGCCGTCCGGATCGAGAACGGCGAGCGCTGCATGGTGGCGCAGAGCGTCATTCGCAATTGCGGCGGTTGGGGTGTGCGGGTGACGGGTGGACACAAGTCGGGCGCAATGGGCAACGACATCTACGCCACGGGCGCGGGCGGGGTTTTCCTGGCCGGCGGCGACCGGAAGACGCTTGAGCGCGGCGACAACTTCGCTGCCAATAACTACATCCATCACATCGCCGCGTTCCGCAAGACCTACAACACCGGGGTCAACGTGAGCGGCGTGGGCAACACCGCCAGCCACAATCTGATCCACGACACCTACCACGCCGGCATGACCATGGGCGGGAATGACAATACAATCGAGTACAACATCATCCACCACACCAACCTCGGCGCGGAGGACACGGGGGGCCTGTATATGTCCAGCCGCGACTGGAGCCAGCGCGGCTGCGTCATCCGCTACAACATCCTCCACCACTGTGGCGGGTTCGGGAAGATCGACTCCTGGCGCCCCGTGCACAATGGCAAGGTGGAGTTTCAGTACCCCCGTTTCAGCTGGGCCATCTATTTGGACTGCCCCACCACCGGCAACCTGATCTACGGCAACGTAATCTGGAGCGCGCCGATCTGGGGCCTCTTCAATGCCAGCGGCAGAGACAACACGTGGGAGAACAACATCATCGTCGGCTCACCGGCGTACCAGGCCTATACCATGAAAGACGGCTGGAAGTGCTGGCCGGATATGTTCAAGAAGCTGAAGGCGGCGCAGAAGCCCGGCTCGCCGTATCTGAAGCGCTACCCCGAGCTTGCCGAGTACAATGAGGTCCGCCCCGGCGCCATGCGGAACGTCAAGGTCCTGCGCAACATCTTCTACTACACGGAGGACGATGGGAGATGGCTGCGCGAAAAGAACAAGAAGGCGTGGGGCGGCGGACAGCTCCTGTACTCCTATGCCTCACACGTGGACGACTTCGACAAGAATGAGTTCGACTACAACACCGTCTATGCGCCGCCGGGCATCGGCCTGAGGATTCGCTTCCGGTGCGACCCAGACCCCTGGCAGAACCTGACCTGGACGGAATGGCAAAAGCTCGGAACGGACACGCATTCCGTCATGGCCGACCCGATGTTCGTGGACCCCGCCCGCCACGACTACCGCCTCCAGCCGGAATCTCCCGCGCTGAAGTTGGGGTTCAAGCCCATTCCCTTCGAAAAGATCGGCCCGTACCAGGACGAGCTCCGGGCCTCGTGGCCCATCGTCGAGGCGCCGGGCGCCGCGGCGCTCGGAGAGTTCACGACGGTCCGTTATTTCAAGCTGCCGGGCTATGAGCCTGTCCCCGCGCGTGAATTTTCGCCGCGCGGAGGCGCGGGCAACTTTTTCGCAAAGCTCGCCGCGAAGCAGCCGGTGAAGGTCGTCGTCTTCGCCGGCGGCGGCCACGCCCAAGGCGGCTGGCGGAAGGGCGTCGCGGAATGGCTGCGCGATCGGTATCCCGGCATCGACATAACCGACATCGATGCGAGCATCTGTGGCTGTGTAAGGGGATCGGCCTTCAGTGTCTATCGCTTCGCGCACGATGCGCTCAGTAAGAAGCCCGATCTCGTGTTCGTCGACTTCGCAGTGGATGACTTCAAAACCGACTATGCCGGTATCTGGAGGCCGATCGAAGGGATCGTCCGCCAGGCGTGGCGAGCCGATCCCAATCTGGACCTCGTTTTCGTCTACGGATTCAAGCCGGGTTTCGAGGAGGACTATGCAAAGAACCTCTCGCCTTCGGCGGTCTCCGCATATGAGAAACTTGCCGAGCACTACGGCATCCCCTCCATCAACATGGGCTGCCGCATTGCACAGATGGCCAAAGAAGGGAAACTCGTCTTCAAGGCATCCGCCGAGGAGGCAAAACAGTTGACCGGTAAGGTGGTCTTCAGCAAGGACGGCGTGTATACATCGGCGGCAGGCAACGAGGTGTATGCGCAGATCATTACGGAAGCGCTGGAGAAGCTTGCCAAAGACGCAGTGGCCGGGCCCCATGAGCTGAAGAAGCCCTTCTGCAGGCAGAACCTGGAACGGGCCACGCTCGCCGCCATCACGCCGAACATGCTGGAGGGAAAGTGGGAAAAAATGTCGCCGGACAACATCGGCGGCAAAAGCTTCGCCAAGCACTTTGATGAGATATGGTTCACGAACACGCCCGGCTCGAAACTCACATTCACGTTCAGGGGCGCCGACGCCGGCCTCTTCGACTTGATGGGCCCCGACACCGGCAGGATCAGGGTCACTGTGGACGGAAAGGACGCCGGCTGTCGCCAGCAGGTGGACCGCTGGGCCTATTACCAGCGACTCGCCGCGGTGAACCTGGCGCACCGCCTGGAGGACAAGGAGCACACGGTGACGGTGGAGCTTCTCCCCGACCCGCCCGACCGCAGGATCCCCATCGAGGAAGCAAAGAAGAATAACAAATACAAGCCCGATGACTTTAAGGGCGTCGCCTTACGAATCGGGTGGATACGGATTGTCGGGCAATTGGTGAACGGTGGATGATCGCGGCTTCGCGGACACTTTCGCGCCCTATGGGGTTCACGTATATCTGCTGAACGGCGAATCAGCAGACTAAACGCCCCCCGGTTAACCCCACTTCCGCAGTTTAGGGAACCAGAGAGTTGGGGAACGCCTCACGCATCTGCAAGATCATGGGCTACTCCCGCGCGCTTCAAGGAACGGTATGACAAGGGGGCGCAGCAGGAAATCTCGCGCAAGAAGCCGATCCTGAAGAACTGTGTGGCGCCAGAGGTGGAGCAGGCGGTGATGCAGGAGCTTGCCGGGCAGCCTCCATCACGACGACGCTGAAGTATTACACAGGCATCATGCCGGAGGCATTGCGGGCCGCTCAGGCGCGGCTTCCGTTCGCGTACACTTCTTTCGAGGGCGTATCATATCCGTATCACGAGCCCAACTCTGGCGCTGAGGGCAAAACGGCCCGAGTCATAAGGCTTGGTCGAGCAACAGCTTAGGCTGGCGCGCCAGGGAGGACTCGAACCCCCGACAACCGGATTAGAAATCCGATGCTCTATCCACCTGAGCTACTGG
>JAADGH010000212.1:15599-16901 GCA_013152475.1 Planctomycetota bacterium | reverse complement strand
ATGGGCTGCCATCTCTCATCTTTCCCCACTCCACCCCTGCGGCGGGATCCATCGTGCGGAGCTCTTGTTGGGGTCGACTGTCCATCCTCTGTCGCGATGCTCCTCCAGTTTCGGAATCTTGCCATTATATCCGAACCACTCCTTATGAGGTTTTTGGAAGAGGACGGTCTCGATCTCATATTCCCCACATCCAAAGGTGATGCGCGCCAGCATGGTTACGCGCTGGCCCTTGGGCTGGTCCTGCGGCGGATTGAACCCGACGCACCAAGACCGAATCTGGCCATACATAGTTTTGGCGGTGTCCTTGTCTCTGCATGGCCCAAATGTCTCTGAGCTAACGACTGGCAGCTCCTTCCCATTCTCATCTTGTACAGACAAATCCATGATCTTTAGGTGACCGGATCCATGGTCAAACTCGATGCCACAGCCGGCACGCAATACCCCCCGAAACCAGTCACCATAGGGGGAAACCAAAGACTTGCGGGATTCGAAATGTCCGTGATCTCCGCAACCTGCTATGACCAAGCCAATAGCAAGCATTGCAAGCCCTACGCACACCCAAGCAAGTCTCGTCCTCTTAGGGGTAATAATCCCAATTCTCCTCAGCGACCCAATCATTATCACGCAGCCATTCTTCATCCGGTCCCTCTGCATAGCGCCCCCAGTTGCGGGGCTGCTCCATCACACCCCAACGTGTCCATCCCCCCCGCTGCGGGAACTGTAAGGTTCTTTCGCCCGTGGTATACGACTCAATGGCCGCCGTAGTTGAGGAAGCACAGTTGTCGTGCTCTTCATCGGGTATCATAGCAAAAGACCGAATATTGGTATAACCCCGAAAAACGCCAGACAGATCCCTGACATCCGAGTATGGAAAAGCAAGACGAAGAGAGACGGTTATTCCGGGGACATAACACTATTTTTGCTTCGACAGCGACTATCCGCCTCCAAACATCCACGCTTCTGCTTCCGGGGACATGATCCGATCCGCCGAAGACGGCGGCTTCCGGTTCATGTCCCCGTTCGCCTCGACTGGACGGATCACGCCCCCAGCGTCTTCGCCACTTCCTTGAGCTGGTCCATGATGGGGATGTCCTGGGGGCACTTCTCCTCGCACTCGCCGCACTCCTGGCAGGCGTCGGCGCGCTCGCCCTTCTTGTCGGCCTGCTTGGAGTCGGGCTTGATGGATCGGTACTCGCGCCTGGCCAGCGCGGTGAGGCCATAGACGCGGTGCTGGTTCATGGCGCGGAAGCAGGCCGGGATGTTCACATCGTTCGGGCAGGGCAGGCAGTAGTTGCAGCCGGT
>JAADGH010000212.1:0-15507 GCA_013152475.1 Planctomycetota bacterium | reverse complement strand
TCCTCCACCTGGTCGATGGCGTTCATGCCGGAGAGGGCCGTGCTCACGGCGGGGTTCGAGAGGACGAAGCGCAGGGCGATTTCCGGTGTGCTCTTGGCCCCGCCGGGGACGATCTTCTGGAACTCCGACGGCTCGACCAGCCGTCCGCCGCCGATGGGCCCCATGATGATGACGCCCATGCCTTTCTCGTGCGCGTGGGCGATGGCCTTCTCGTTCGCGCGGTCGAGGAGGTTGTACTGCACGGTCATCGTCGCAAACATGCCCGTGTCGATCAGCTTGATGATGTTCTCCGGCTTGTCATGCGACGAGAAGCAGAAGTGCTTGAACAGGCCCTCGTCCTTGGCCTTGAGCGCCTCCTCCAGGGAGTTGCCCGGCCCGGCCATGGGACCGACGACCTCGTCGTAGCTGACATAGTGGATCAGCAGCAGGTCCACGTAGTCCATGTTGAGCCGGTCGAGGGAAAGCTCCAGCGTCCGCCGCCATTCGCTCGCGTCGGACTTTCGGTAGGGGTTCTTGGTGGACACGATGACGTGATCCCGCCGATCCGCCACGGCCTTTCCGACGACGACTTCGCTCACCCCGCCGTGGTATCCGTGGGCCGTGTCGATGTAGTTCACGCCGAGATCGAAGGCGCGGTGGATGCACTCGATGGCCTTGTCTTCATCCACGTCGGTTTGTTCGCCGCCGGGCTTCATGGGCAGGCGCATGGCGCCGTAGCCGAGAGCGGACACCCTGATGCCGGTGTTGCCGAGTGTGCGGTATTGCATGATCTCTCCTTTCTTTGCGGCCCCTTGTTGGCATGTACGTTTATTCTACACGAATCCGCATTTTCGATTCCACACAAAAAGCCGTCGTTGACTTCCGCCGCGATGTCCTGTATAAACGATGCCCAGCCAACAGCGTTCAAGGAGGTCTCGCATGCCAGGGAAGAAAGCGCCGCGCCCCGAATACCCTCGCCCCGACTTCGCCCGTTCAGACTGGATGAACCTGAACGGCACATGGGATTTAGACTTCGACCCGGACCGCAAGGGGGTAAAGCAGAAGTGGTTCCGGCAGCACAAGTTTCGCAAGAAAATCACCGTCCCCTTTCCCCCCGAGAGCAAGCTGTCGGGCATCGGCGACACGGACTTCCATCGCGTGGTCTGGTATCGTCGGACATTCACGCTCCCGAAAAAATGGGACAAGAAGCGGGTCCTGCTCCACTTTGGGGCCGTGGACTACCGCGCCACCGTCTGGGTCAACGGCAGCGAGGTGGGCACGCACCAGGGCGGCTACACGTCGTTCGCATTCGACCTCACGGGCCAACTGGGCAAGAAGAACACCATCGTCCTCCGCGCCGAGGACCACACCCAGGGCAAGGACCAGCCCCGCGGGAAGCAGTGCCCCGAGCCGGAATCGCGCGGCTGTCTCTACACCCGTGTAACAGGCATCTGGCAGACCGTCTGGCTCGAGGCGGCGGGGATGAACTACATGAAGTCGCTCACGACGGTCCCCGATCTGTCCGATGAAAAGGTGACCTTCACCATCGTCGTCGAGCACCCGCCCATCGAGGGCAGCGTCAAGGCCGAGGTGAGGGACAGCTCTCGAACGGTCGGCTCCGCCGAAGCCCCCGTGCGAAAAGGCAAAGCGACCATCAACGTGGCCATTCCCGGCCCCAAGGCGTGGCAGCCCGGCCGGCCGCACCTCTACGATGTGAAACTGACGCTGTTCGATGACGGCAAGTCCGTGGATACGGTCAAGAGCTACTTCGGTATGCGGACGGTGAGGGTGGAGAACGGCCGGATCTACCTGAACGGCAGGCCCATCTTCCTCCGCCAGGTGCTCGACCAGGGGTACTATCCCGACGGCATCTACACCGCGCCGACCGACGCCGCCCTGAAGAAGGACATCCAACTTGCAATGGACATGGGCTTCAACGGGGCGCGACTGCACCAGAAGGTCTTTGAGCCGCGGTTCCTCTATCACGCCGACCGGATGGGATACCTCTGCTGGGGCGAGATGGGCGACTGGGGCCTGGACCTAACCCGCCAGCAGGCCCGGAAAAACTTCCGCAAGGAATGGATCGAGGTGGTCGAGCGCGACCGCAACCATCCGTGCCTCATCACGTGGACGCCCTTCAACGAGCGCAGCGGCCCCTTCCACACCGACCGCACACAGCAACAGTTCGTCGTGGACATCGTGCGGCTGACCAAGTCCCTCGACCCCACCCGCCCGGTGTGCGACAACAGCGGCTACGACCACACCCTCACCGACATCTGCGACGTGCACGACTACAGCATGCCCCGGGAGCTGGAGGAGCGGTGGTCCGACTTCGACAACGGCGGCGAGCCATCCACCCGCAAGCAGCCCGTGTTTGTCAAGGGCTACGGCTACGCCGACCAGCCGGTCGTTCTGAGCGAGATCGGCGGCATCTGGCTGGACCTCAAATCGAAGTTTGGCGAGGGCGGCTGGGGCTACGGCGAACGGCCCAAGTCGGAGAAGGAGTTCCTGGCCCGCTACAAGGCGACCCTCCATGCCTGCCTGAGCAAGCGGCGCCTGTCGGGGTTCTGCTACACTCAGCTCTACGACGTCGAGCAGGAGGTCAACGGCCTCACCACCTACACCCGCCGGGCCAAGGTGAGCAAGGACAAGATCAAACGCATCACCGCGACAAAAGCGGAGATGGAGCGGTAGGGGGGCGGCGCTCCATTGCTTTCTGCAGCGTTCAAACCTGCGGAAGGATGCTCAGATTACTCATACACCTTCGCCAGTCCCACCGTCACGCGAAAGCGCTTCGGTGACTTCGGTCCGAAGCCGAAGGTGACGGGGTTCTTGCCCGGCTTGAGCTGCGGCGCATCGCCTTGAGGAGCTATCTTCTCCGGCGTGCCCTGCCATCTGCGGTAGAGGCGGCAGTCGTCCATCCCCTTGAAGACCAACCGGTCGCCCTCGGCCAACTTGCACGGAAGGACGATGCGCCTGCCAGCGACGGTCAGCTCCGGGTCGTATAGGTCGAACCGGTCCTTCACGGCGCGGATGTCATCCACATAGCACGTCACGGTCGTCTTGGCCGGGATGCCGTTGTAATAGAGGATGAGGTACCGGATCTTGCTCCGGTCGAGTTGGGCCTGAGTGATGTCGAACTCGATGTACTTCCAGCCCTCGAAGTCCACGCGCGTCACCATGTCGTGCCACTTGCGTTCGCCGTCGCGAAGCTGGAGCTTGAAGGCCTCGCCCTTGTCATCGCCATACAGCCAGAAGCCGATGGCGCGATAGCCCGAAAGGTCGATCGGCTCCTTGAAGCGACGCCCCTTGGCCGACCAGCCGCTCCGGTCGTCGAGCGTGCTCGTGGCCGTGTAACACGCGCTGGACTTCCCGATCTTCACCACGTCCTCGCTCCGCTCGAAGGCCTGCGTGACGCCGGGTTTCGTGGACAGCGCCTTGTACTTCGAATCGTAGACGAACTTCACGTAGTCGTTCTCCGGCGAATCGGCGAAGAAGCCCACGTCGTCAAAGCTCTCCAGACCCAGGGCCGACGGCGCGTTGTAGGCCTCGTCCGTCGCGCCGATCTTGTGAATCTTCAGCTCCATCTCCAGCCGCGGCGGCTTGGCGCCGGGGCGGCAGAACACCTCCCACCGGTTCTGCTCGCCGTCGAGTGTGAGGAGCGTTCGGGGGAACTCGAACTCCTCGCGCAGGTACCTCCGGTCGACCTTCTCCGGCGCATTCCGTCCGCGCAGGGCCGGGCCGCTCGCCACGACGGTGACCTGAGCGCGGACGGGGAAGCCCTTTTGCGCCTCGGCGGTAAAGGTCAGCTTGTTCTCCCCGGCCTTGAGCACCGGCGGCTCGCCCGGCAGCGTCAGCCGTTCGAGCAGGGCATAGCGGTCGTCGTAAACGCGAATATCATCCATGCCGTCGAACTCGATGACCGACTCGCTGTCGAGGGCGACGGGGAAGGTGAGTTTCTTTCCGTTGATCTCGATGGCCGGGTTCTGCAGCTTGACCCTTTTCACGCGCAGAACCTTGATGGGGCTGAGGTAGACCGTCGCCGTGTCGTTCGCCGGCAGGTTGTTCAGATACAGGTTCAGCTCGCTCACATGGGCCGGATCGAGGCGTGTGCGGAAGATACCGTGCTGAGAGAAGTAGGGCCACTTGTAGTCGTGGTATTTGTCCGAGTCCCTTTCGCGAATGGGAATTTGGAAGTAGCGCCAGCCTTCGAAGTCGATCGTGATGTAATGCTCCGAGTAACATTCGTGGTAGACGCGTGGGGTAACGAGCTGAACATTCAGGACCTCCCCCTTCCCGTCCCCATGAACCCACAGGCCAAGGCCGTAGCACGGGCGGATGTCGAGCAGGGGATCGAACTTCATGCCGACATGCGCCCACGCCCCCTCGCGGGAATCCTTCTTGTTCGTGGCGGTAAAGCACGCGCACATTTCCGGGGACACAATAGAGGCCCCCGAGGGAGCAGGGGCCCCCGTCGACTTGGCGGTTGGGAGCACAGGTCCTTTGGGTACAGATGCCCGTATTGTGTCCCCGGACGAAAACGTATGCGATACGCCGGAGCCGTTGCGGTGGACGGTGAATGGTTTCGCATCCGCGAAATCGGCGAGGGTCTTCGCGCTGTCACTGTCGTACGGCAGGGCCGCGTAGAGGCCCTGGATGCGCAGTCGGAGCGCCTGTTCCCCGAAGGGATTGCGAACGGTCCATGTGTTCGCGCCGTTGTCCATGCCGGTGATCTTGCGCTTGATATACTCGGTCGGCAGGAACTGCCACTCGCCGCCGTCCGCCCGGACCAGGTGGAAGTCCTTGCCCGGCTCGCGCAGCTTTTCCCTCACGGATTCGGAGAAGTAATTGGACAGGCGCAGCCGCTCGTATCGCCCGGCGAGGGTCAGGTACTCATCCTGGCGGCGGTTGCCGGGCCGGGGACCGGCGTAGACGCCCTGGATGGAGATGGGCACGTCGTGGGCAAGCGTCTTGAGGCAGAAGTACTCCATCTCGTCCGGCGTCTCCGAGGGGCTGTAGCCCGTCGGGCCATTGATGACCCACCAGCCGAGCTGGGCCTGGAGGAGGCCGCCCTTGCGGTAGCGGGGGATGTCGGCGCAGTGCATGTCGTAGAAGCGCTTCAGCCCCCACTTCGGATGGTCCCACGCGCCGATGCGGGAGTGGAAGGGCCAGGAGGCGTGCCCCCAGCAGCTTGCCTCGACGAGGGCCGGGCGCTTCAGGCGATCGTAGATCGCCCGGCGCATGACAGCGATGCCGTGCCATGTGCTCATGCCCTCCGCGCCGTCCATGTAGATTTCGTCCATCTCGCAGGTGTTATAGACTTTGGCGATGCGGTCGGCCACCTCGCCGACGAGGGTGCTCTTTTCATCGGGGTAGAAAGCCATGTAGCGCTGGCGCAGGTGATCCGCCGTGGCGCCCTTCGGGTGGGCGCGGGGCTTCGTCTTGAGCGCACCGCGCTTGCACTCGAGAAATCCGTACGGCGGGTCGTAGGAGATGGCGGAGTACTGAATCAATTCTTCGCCAATGCGAATTACGTTCCCGCCACTCGCGTAGGTCAGGACGGTATCGTGCCGCTTGGGTTTCTCGACGGTGCGGATGGTCGTGGACTTCTCGTCCATCGGCTCAGCAAGGGTGTAGGAAGCGTCGGCGGCAAGGCGCGGGTCGGGCACGGGCGTGACCCATTCATCGCGGACGTAGATGCAGCCGGTGAGGGTGTGCATGCCCGCTTTCAGCCCGGCGGCATGGATCTTCTCGACGCACTTCTTCATGCCGTCGAGGCCGTGGGGAAAGAGCTTCTCGCGCGGGACGTAGTGGCCCAGCGTGGTCCACCAGCCGGAGAAGTGGACGTCCGTGAAGCCGGCGCGCCGGGCCAGCTCGATCCACTCGTCCACGTTGTCCTCGGAGACACGCGCAAACAGGTACGACCCCCGCGTGGCCTCGGCATCAAGAGAGAACGGCCCACCGAGGGACGAGTAGGGCAACCCCTCCTGCTTCACGACCTCCTTCAGGATCGTCCGCACCTGGTCCGTCGGCGCGGCGACGACCGCCGCCTTGCACCCCTCAAGGCCGTACTCCTGGTAGGCCATGGCCGACAGAATCCGCCCGCCGATCCACCCGCGCGTTTGCAGGTTGAGGGAGCGCAGGGCGATGCCGAACTCGTCATCGGCGGCGAGACTGGACATGGGGTTGGTGTATTTGGACGGCTTGACCTGGAGCGTCACGAAGGTCAGCTCCTCGGCATCCTTGGGCTCGACCGAGAGCACCTCGAAGACGAAGTATCGCTCCTTGGCGGTTAGGCCGAGCACAACGGTCGCTTCGTTCCTGCCCATCTTCAGCGTCAGCTTGCCGTCGGCATACGTGCACTTCGCCCGTCGAATGGTTTTCCCACCGACCTTGATCGTCACGAACGACGTTGAGCGAGCCAACTGATCCTTACCGGTTTTCCTGTCGATGAACGATGTGCATCGTCCCCGCTTGTCGATCTCCAGCGTGGCGAACTCGGTCTCGAGCTTGGCGAGCGCTGGCGGACGGTCACTGGCTTTGGGGATCGGCTCGTAGGCCTTCTCGCCGGCGGCGAGCTTCACGGGGCGGCGCGGCGACTCCTTCGCATAGTCGGCCTGGATCTCTTCAGGGGACAGGCAGCGGTTGTAGATCTTCACCTCGTCGATGAGTCCCTTGTGGCAGGCCTTGGCATTCCCCCATCGCCCGATGACAATGTCGCCCGAGTAGCCGACAGGGAAGTCCCACGTCGCCTTGCCGACGGGCTTGCCGTCGAGATAGGTCGTGATGTTCGGCCGCTTGAACGTGGCCGCGAGGTGGTACCAGCGATTGGTTTCGAGGGAGGGCAGCAGGGGTGTGCCCATCTCCTTCCACTTGCCACTCTTGTCGTGCGCCGATGCGTCGGGCCGGCCCACGCGGAAGGTGCAGTTGCTGCCGCTGACGAAAAACATGAACCCGCCGGGGCTCCACCTCCCGCCGGTGAGGATGTTCGGGTATCGGCCCGTGCCCTCCCAGAGGACCCAGGCCTCGACGGTGAGCTCATCGGACCCGTTGAGTCCGGCGATCTCCGGGACCAGCACACAGGAGTTCTGCCCCGTGAAGCGGAGAGCTGTGCCGAACGTGCCCTTCACCCATTCCGCCCCCCAGACGTCGCCGTCGTTGCCATTGCCGGAACGGTCGGCGGCGAGATCGCCCCGGCCTTCGTCAAAGGACCAGTGGCCCAGCAGACCCTTTGTGTCCTGGGCGTGAGCAGTCAACGCAAGCAGAACAGCCACTCCGATACATGCGACGAAATCAGCTCGGCACATGACTCCCCTCCCTGTTCAGTTTTCCTATTCGTCCAATAACGCCACCTTCGGCCCATAGGGCGCGAGGGCGACGGTGAAGTACGGGTTCCCGATGATGTCGTTTTCCTTGCAGGAGAACTTCCACATCCGCTTGCACATGTCGCGCTTGATGTCTTCGTAATCGGGGTCGTCGATAAGGTTCTTCATCTCGTAGGGGTCCTTCTTCAGGTCATACAGCTCGTCGAAGTCGAACCCGTTGAAGACGTACTTGTATTCTTTCGTCATGACCGACCGCTGCGTGTAGTAGAGCTCCACACCGTTGAAGTGCGTGTGGAACTCCTGCGTCCAGCCATCCACCTCGTTCGACTTGAAGAAGGGAACCATCGACGCGCCGCTGGTCTTGTTCTGTTCCAGGCCGGCGACTTCCAGGAACGTCGGCGGGAAGTCGCACAACGTGACGAACTCATCCACCACGCGCCCCGGGTTCTCGATCCCCTCCGGCCAGCGGGCAATGAACGGCACACGCACCGCCTCGTCGAAGGCGGGCACGCCCTTGCAGTAGAGGCCATGCGCGCCGACGTAGTCGCCATGATCGGACATGAAGATGAGGATCGTGTTGTCGCGGATGCCGAGGTCGTCCACGGCGTCGTAAAGCATCTTGCGCAGGTCGTCCACGAGGGTGCAGAAGCCCCAGTAGTGGGCGATGGATTCCTTCACCTCCTCGTCGCTGAGCTGCGACCAGAGCTGCTTGCGGTGGCGCTGGTAGATGCGCGGCTTGTCCTGGAGGTCGTCGTGGTAATTCGGCGGCAGGTCGATCTTCGTCGCGTCGTACATGTCGGCATACTTCTGCGGGATGACGTAGGCGTCGTGCGGGCTGACCGGGCCGCAGTGGACGAAGAAAGGCTTGTCCTCCTTGGCATAGCGCTCCATGGCCTCGATGGCCTTGGTCACAACCTGGTAGTCGTGGTAGTCCTCCAGGTTTCTGTCCGTGATGCCGTAGATCGGCCGGCGGCCGTAGCCGGGCATGATGATCTCGCCGCGCTTGCGGGGTTCATCGCTGTCAGGCTTCGCGGTCTCCTTCTGCTTCCGCCAGAACTCCTCCGGCGTCACCGCGCCGCGTGCGGTGGACGTGGCGGCCACGTCCTCCCATCCACGGTCTTCGGGGTTCTCGGTCCGGGAGCAGTGCCACTTGCCGGTGATGCCGAGGTTCCACCCGGCCTCGCGCATGTTCTCGCTGAACATCCGGCAGCCGGGATTGATGGCCCCGGCGATGGAGGTATGGGTGAGGATGTTGTTGTAAATGCCATGATGGCATGGATATAAGCCTGTAAAATAGCACGCCCGCGCCGGGCAGCTATGCGCCGTGGGGGTGTAGCACCGGTCGAAGAGGATGCCTTCCTCGGCCAGCTTCTCCGCCACAGGGGTGATGCAGGGGTGGCCCTTCTTCACTACCTGGGCCTGCTCTTGATCAGACATGAAGACAACGATATTCGGGGGGCGGTTTGCCATGGCTTGATCTCCTTTCGCTGGCGTCTACACCACTTCTTTCAGGAATGCGTAATTATTTTCCGCCGCCACGTCCGGCGGGTTGGGCGAGTTGTCCTGCTCGACCATGAGCCAGCCCTCGTAGCCGGCCTTCTTCAGCTCGTCGAACACCGTGGGCAGGTCGATGCAGCCGTCGCGCAGCTCGGCCCAGCCGCTGCCGCGTGCGAAGCCCATCCAGTCGATTTCCTTCTTGCGAAGCTGTTCCAATGCCTCGGCGTTGCAGCTCTTGAGATGGACATACTTGATCCGTGGGGCATACTTCTGGAAAAACTCGACGCAGTCGTACCCGCCTACGCACAGGTGACCCGTATCCGGGTTCAGTGCCAGGAGGTCGGGCGAGGTCATCTCCATGAGCCGGTCGATTTCCTCGGGCGATTCGACGAACGTCGCCGCGTGGTTGTGGTAGCAGGCGGTCATGCCGTGTTCCTTGCAGATTTCGCCCGCCTTGTTCAGTGTCTCAGCCAGCACCTTAAACTGGTCGCCGGTGAGCATGTCCTCGGACTTGGCCGCACCGGCGCACGCTGCGCGCGTCGGGCCGCCGGAGGCGGCGACGACAATGATCTCACCGTCGAGCGCCTTCATCCGCTTGCAGCCCTCTCGCACCTTGTCGAGGCACTCGCCGGCTTTCTCCGCGTCGTAGTATGCGCCGGCCACGTAGACCGTCGTGCCGATCAGGTTGCGCGATGCGAACTGATCCTTCACCTTCTGCATGTCGGCCTCGGAATCGGCCTGGAAGGCCTGCTGGACCTCCGTGCCTTCGTATCCGATCTCGGCGATCTTGTCGAGAATGTCTTCCCATTCGGCCTCGCGCGACCAGCGGATGGCGCTGCAGCCCAGGCGGAACTGTGCCATGATGTGCTCCTTTCGCTAAAACGAATCTATCGCTCCCAGTGTACCGCCCCATCATACCATTCCCGCTTCCGGTTGCAAGGGGCTTTCGGCGCGTAGAGGATGGAGACGCTTGACATCGACAGCGGACAGGCTATGATATCGGCGCGTTTGCCCGTTCCTTAGGAGAATCCCATGGCGGGACTTCATGTCGTGGACTGGATCGTGCTGGTCGGCTATCTGGCGGCGATGGTCGGCGTCGGCGCAATGTTCTACAAGGGCCAGAAGAGCACGAAGGACTTCTTCCTGGCCGGCCGGTCCATGTCATGGCTGCCGGTGGGTATCTCCGTGGTGGCGACGCTCTTCAGTGCGATCAGCTACATGGCCATTCCCTCCGCGATCCAGAAGTACGGCCTCATCATGCTGGCCGGGGCGGTCATGGTCTTTGCCTGTGTGCCCATCGTGAACCGCGTCTTCATGCCGTTCTACAACCGCATGGGCCTCTACAGCGCGTATGAGTATCTCGAGCTTCGCTTCGACGTGCGTGTGCGGTGTCTGGCCAGCGGGATGTTCATCTTCTGGCGGATCGTATGGATGTCCGTCGCCGTCTATGCCCCCTCGCTGGCCCTCTGGGCCGCCACAGGGGGACAGATACCGCTCATTCCCACGATCATTGTCCTCGGACTGTTTGCCACGTTCTACACGGTACTCGGCGGGATGAAGGCCGTCATCTGGACCGACGTCATCCAGTTCACGGTGCTCTTCGGCGGCATGGTCCTGGCGGCAGTTCTGATCGTCTTCAAGGTGGACGGAGGCCTGGCCGGCATCTTCCATGAGATGCATGCCGCGGGCAAGACCGCCCTCGTCGGGTCCGTGCCGGAGATGGCGCAGGTCAGCGGCCTGTTCGCCAAGCTTCGGGCCTACTTCTTCTGCGGGAACGAACGGGTTACGCTCCTGGGTGTACTCGTCGCCAGTTTCGTCGGCCACATCGCCTTCTACACGGTGGACCAGGTCGTGGTTCAGCGCTACTTCTCCACGAAGAGCCTTCGCGACGCGACGCAGTCGTTCTGGCTCAACGCCATCGCCAACATCTGTCTCCAGATCGGCCTGGCCTTCCTGGGGATGTCGCTCTTTGCCTACTTCCTGGCCCACCCGCACCCGGGCACGATCCAGGGCCTGTCCTTCAAACCGGATTGGAAGTATCCCTACTTCATTGCCACCGCGATGCCGACGGGCGTCGCCGGTCTCCTGATCGCCGCCCTCTACGCCGCGACCATGTCCAGCGTGGACTCCGGCATCAACTCCTGCACCACGGCCTACATGGTGGACTTCTGGCGACGGCTGAAGTTTGGGCAGGTGCACGTCCCAAAAGAAAGCGAACAGGGCTCCGAGGCGGAGCATGACCTGCGCATGGCGCGCATCCTCACCCTCGTTATCGGGGCGGCCGTTACGTTCCTCGCCTGTTTCGTCGGGAGGCTCGGCGACATCATCGTCATCGCGGGGAAGATCGTGAACAGCTTCTGCGGACCCATGCTCGCCATCTTTCTCCTCGGAATGTTCACAAGGCGCGCCAGATCACTGGCGGTGTGCTTAGGTGCATTCGTTTCTCTCGTTGCCATGGCATACCTGAGCTTCTGGACCGACCTGAACTTCCAGTGGCCGTCCACCTTCGGTCTTGTGATTGCACTGGCCTTGGGATACGGGATCAGTCTCATCGAGAAGGCGCCCGACCCCGAGAAACTGAAATGGACCTTCGCGGAGCAGCGGAAGCTCTGGAAGGCAGACGAACAGGAGAAAAAAGAGAACCGGCCGTGACGTGTCCGGAGAACGGCGAGTCGGCCACAAGGTAGGCCCATCTCGCGTCACGTCAGCGGCAACTGAATCTCTCTTCCCTCGCGAGCCGACTGATACGCCGCCAGGATGACTTCGAGGGCCTTTCGCCCTTCCTCGCCGGGGATGCGCACATCGCGATCCTCGCGGACGGCCTGGACCATGTCGTAGAAAATCGCGGCATGGCCGGTATACTTCGGCTTCTCTCCGGCCTCGGGCTCCGGGCCTTCCGTCTGCCATATTTTGTCCACCCCCGAACCGAAACGAAACGTCCCCGTCATGCCGTTGATCTCCAGGCCGTCGTGCAGATCGGGATAGGCGCAAGTCGTCGCGTAGATCGTGCCGTAGGCGCCGTTTTGAAACTTGAGCAGGACCACGGCCACGTCCTCGACCTCGATCTCGTGACCCAAGGTATCATATTTCGCGATCACGGATTCCACGTCGCCCATGAGATAGACCAGCAGGTCGATGATATGGATGCCCTGGTTCATCATGGCCCCTCCGCCGTCGCCCCACCATGTGCCGCGCCAGGAACTGTCGGCGAAGTAGTCCTGCTTTCGCCAGCGCTGGCATCGCGCCGCTGCGAGGACCAGCGTGCCGATGGCCCCCTCCTCCAGGGCCTTCTTCGCCTCGGGGATGCCCGGAGCAACACGCCGGGGGAAGACGACCTGCAGCTTTACGCCCGCGTCGCGGCAGGCCTGGATCATGGCATCGGCCTTGTCGAGCTTGACATCCATGGGCTTCTCGGTGATCACATGCTTCCCCGCCTTGGCCGCCTCGATGGCGATGTCGGCATGCGTCCCGCTCGGTGTGCAGATGCTCACGACATCGACCTCATCGGACGCGAGCATGTCGTGGTAGTCGGCGTAGGGCGCGCCGCCGAACTCCTTGGCAAAGGCCTCGCGGTTTTCCTCCTTGCGGCTGCTGCAGGCGACGATTTTCACCTCGGGCACATTCTTCACCGCGTTGGCCTGCCACCAGGCCACGCCATTGTAGTCGCCGCCGTCGAGCCACTGCCCCACCTGGCCGCAGCCGATGATTCCAAAGCGTACAGGTTCCATCATTCTCCCTCGTCTCTTGACGCCACTTCCATCCGCGCCGATCAAATCGGCTGAATACATCATTTACTATGGCCGGTTCATCGGTTAAAGTCAAGAAGGATGGCAGGTGGCTGCCATCACGACAGACATCCAGGGACCATTAGCTGCGCTTTGCATTGAGGAGGAGGAGAAGTGACGAAAGCCCCGAACCCAGTCCATTTCCACTTGGGGTGCCAGACCATCACATGGGACAAGGAACGGGTCGAGAAGCGCAACCACACGGTCCGAGCCGTGGCGGCGGCCGGCTACGAAGGGGTCGAGATCGGCGCTCGATTCCTCGATCTCGACGCCGCCGAGGCGTTCAAGCGCGTCCTCGACGAGAGCAACATTTCCCTGATCGCCATACACACGGGCTGGAACCCGTTCCTGGCGCCGGGACCCTCGTCCGGGGGGGATGAGATAGAGCGCATCATCGCCTTCGCCCAGGTCACCGAAACTCCATTCCTCGTCATGAGCGGCAAGGACGACGAGGCACAGGTCGGGGCATTGACCGATGAACTCAACGCCATCGGCGAGCGGTGCAAGCGGCATGGCATGGTCCTTTGCTATCACAACCACTGGTGGGAGATTCGAGACGGCGGCCGTGTCCTGGCCGAGATCGAACGGCGCACCGACCCCGACCTCGTCTCCTTCTGCCCGGACATTGGATGGGTCCGCAAGGCCACGCCCGATGTCATCCCGATGTTGCGCATTGTCGAGTCGCGAATCCGTCTTGTCCACTTCAAGGACTACGTCGCCGACGGGCTGGAACCCAGGGACAACGAGACGGAGTTCGGCCGGGGCATCATGGATTTCGACGCGGCCTTCGCCTTCCTCCGGCAACTGCCCCTCGATGATCTGTGGGTTGTCGCGGAGCAATGGAAATCGTCGGAGAACCACCTTCCGCCGGAAGAGTCCATTCGGTGCAATCTAAAATTTCTTGAGACATTGACAGCAGACAGGAGATGAAAACATGGCAGAGCATGAACCCCTTGGCGTCGGTATTGTCGGTTGCGGTCGGATTGCTGAGCACTACGCGACGAGCCTGCGCACGAAGCCGGACAAGGTCCGCCTTGTCGGCGGTTACGACACCGTCCCCGAGCGTGCGAAGGAACTGATGGACAAGCACGGCGCGAGGGTCTTCGAGAGTTGCGATGCGCTCCTCACCGAGCCGGAGGTGCAGATCGTCCTGAACCTGACGATCCAACAGGTCCACGCCGAGGTGACGGCCCAGGCGCTTGACGCGGGCAAGCACGTGCACTCCGAGAAGCCCCTGGCCTGCACGCGCGAGGACGGCCTGCGGCTCTTGCAAAGGGCTGAGGAAAAAGGCGTGAGGCTGAGCTGCGCGCCGTTCACGTTCCTCGGCGAGGCGCAGCAGACCTTCATCAAGGCGCAGCGGGACGGCTGCATCGGCAAACCGCTGGTGGCCTACTCCGAAATGAACTGGGGGGCGGTCGAACGCCGGAACCCCCGCCCCATTCCCTTCTATCAGAAAGGAGCGGGTCCCCTGCTGGACGTGGGGGTCTATCCACTGACGCTCCTCACGGCGGCGCTCGGGCCGGTCAAGCGCGTCATGGGCTTTGCCCAGATCGTCCAACCGGAGCGCATTATCGCCAGCGGGCCGGATGCGGGGACGAAGTTCGCCGTCGAAACCCCGGATCAGGTGGTTGGCGGGTTGGAGTTCGAGTGCGGGACGGCGGGGCGGATCACGGCCAGCTTCCGCAGCGGCCAGTCGAAACAGGCCAATGGCACGGAGTTCCACGGCGAGGGGGGGAGTCTCTTTGTGGCATCGAACACCGGCTTCAACGCCGCCGTCGAGCAGTACGACCTCGCGGCGGAGAAATGGAACCCGGTGCCGTACGTGAAGGAGCCCTTCTCCGGCATCGAGTGGGGGCGTGCGGTGTTCGACCTTATTGACTCGCTCCGATCCGGCGCCCCTCAGCGCTGCACGGGACAGCAGGCCTATCACGTGCTCGAGATATGTCTCGGCATTCTCGAGTCAGCGGAGGCGGGCCAACCGGTGGATGTGTCGAGCCGCTTTACACGTCCGGAACCCATGCCCTGGGCGAGCTGAGCCACCGAACAAAAACGTGTCCAAGCCGGGACCGGGGAGATACAAAGACGCTCCGCCTGCGCGCAGCGGGCCCCTCGGCCGCGCCTCGGGTCGGCCCCTTGTTTTCACTCCCCAAGCACATTGCGCCGGGAAAGGGTTTCCGGTAAGATAAGACCCGTACCGATGCATCGATCTCCGTCTTGTTCTGCATGGGAGGGAAGGCAAGGATGAAACCACGTCACTTGGTCCTGGGACTCGCACTTCTCCTGCTCGCGCTGCCTCTGGCGATCCACGCCGATGAAGGGCTCGTTGCGCACTACACCTTCGATGAGGGCTCCGGGGCGGTGGTGAAGGACCACAGCGGCAAGGGCCACGACGGCAAGATCAAAGGCGCGAAGTACGTCAAATCGCCGCGCGGCCATGCGCTGTCCTTCGACGGCAAGGACGACATAGTCGACTTTGGCAACGATCCCTCGATGATCGTCGAGGGCAGCATGACGCTCATGGTCTGGCTGAAGACGGATGCCTCGGTCGCCCCAAAGACCCATCGCGTCATCTTCGGCGACTCGTCCGGCACGATCAACCGCAACCTGAACCTGCGCATCGACCACCAGAATCAATTGCGGTTCGAGTGGGGGGATACGAAGTCGCACGGCACGCTGGCCACGACGAGCAAGACGCTCGACGGCTCGTGGCGACACCTGACGGTGGTGTGCGACTGGAAGGCGAGGCTCATCACGTTCTATGTGGACGCCCAGCCCTTCGCGCAGGGGGAGATGCCCATCCCCATGAGCAAGACGGCCTTCAGCAAACGCTTCATCGGCTACTGGGGCTACGGCTGCTTCAAGGGCGAGATCGACGACATCCGCCTCTACAACCGCGCCCTGCCGGAGGCGGAGATCGAGCG
>JAADGH010000162.1 GCA_013152475.1 Planctomycetota bacterium | reverse complement strand
TTCATCACATTGTGATAGGATCCGTAGCTTGACACGATCAATCCTGCATCCTCGGTGGCCTCCCGAATTTTCGCCAACGCGTCGGGAGGCGACTCCGGCGGGGCATGGACATCCCCTCCCCACTCGATGCCATCGAGTTTGGCTTTGACGGTCAGTTCGATGATTGCTTCCGGCGACAGATCGCGGAAGGTAACGCTGCAGATTCCGGCCTTGATCATAAGACGATTCTCGCACCAGGCTCGGGGAACGCGATTATTTCTTGCCTTTGGATTTCACCTTGATTTTGCCGTCCTTGATCTCGATGCGCTCGAATTTCCGGATGATTTCTATATTTTTTTCCTCCTTGTCGGCATCCTTTGCCAGATTCTGTTCGCGGAGCGCATCCATGACCTGCTTGGGTAATGCCTTGCCTTTTACGACGACCGTCTTTGGTTTGACTACCAGAAGGTTATTTTCGAGGGAGATGTTAAGGCCGATCGTTCCGTTGAGATAGCGTCCTTTGAAGCCAGGGAATTCTCCGAGGGGAATGCTGGCGTCGGCCTTCACTTCGTCGCCTTCGATCTTGACGAATGCCTTGCCCTTGACCTCTTTCCAATCGGGATCCTGAGCGATGAGGATGTTAATGTCCCTGGCGCTCAGCTCGATTTCCGCGCTCTTTCCTTCGTCGATGGCTTTCGTGAACGCCTCAACCCGGGCCTTTAGGGCAGTGTACTCGTCCGCCGTTGCCTCGACCGTTGGTATATCCATTGGCTTGTCAGAAGTGTACGACAGCAGTTTGTTGTAGCCCCAGTAGATCGTGCCGCCCACAACAGCCAGAAGGAGTATCAGGAGAATGATAGAGGTCAGGCACCCATAAAAGAAACACCCGCGTCCCTGTTTCGGTTCGACATCCTGCATCATCGGCGGTGAGGGCGGTGGGGGGATAGGTCTCGACATGGGTTTCTCCTCTCTTCAAAGACCCTGTTGCTCAGTGTCGCTCACTGGACTATACGTTTCGGCGCGTTATTCTATTCTATAGTCTGGCAATGTCAAAGATAATCCGGCCCCGTGCGACTCTTGGTCTGTGCATGGTGGTGGCGTGGCATCCGCCACACTATAATTTGATTGACTTTATCCGAGGGTCTGCTACACTTCATCTGTCGGTGCAGATTCTCGGTCGGAGGAGGAAATGCCATGAGTCTGATGGGCCTGGATATCGGCACCACCGGTACGAAGGCGATCGTTTTCGATCTGAACGGAAAGACGCTCAGCTCGGCCTACCGGGAGTACAATCTCCACTCCCCCCACCCCGGTTGGATGGAACTGAACCCCAAGGACGTCTGGGCCAAGATCAGGGCCGCGATCAAGGAGGCCGTGGGCAAGGCGAAGGGCGATCCCGTCGAGGCGATATCGATCTCCTGTCTGGGTGAAGCCGTGACGCCCATCGGCAAGAACGGGAAGTTCCTCGGCCCGACGATCATCGGCTTCGAGACGCGCAACGCTGAGCATGCGAAAAAGTGGATGGGGAAGGTGGACCCGATGGAGGTCTTCAAGATCACGGGCCACTCGCCGAGCCATATCTACACAATCCTGAAACTCATGTGGGCCAAGCAGGAGCAGCCAAGGGTCTTCAAGGCGGCGGCCAAGTATCTTTGCTGGGAAGACCTGGCGATCCACCTCATGGGCCTGCCCGCGACGATCGACTATTCCCTCGCCGCGCGGACCCTGGCCTTCGACATCAAGCGATGCCGGTGGTCGGAGAAGATCGGCAAGCTCACGGGCATCGACCTCGACCTCCTCGCCGACGTGGCGCCATCAGGAACGGTCGTTGGCGAGATCGGCGCGAAGGCGTCGAGGGAAACCGGCCTGCCGAAGGGATGCAAGGTGGTGACCGGTGGACATGACCAACCCGCCGGCGCGGCGGGCGCGGGCATCATCAAGGGCGGCATCGCCATGGATGCCACGGGCACGGTCGAGTGCATCACCCCGTCCTTCGCGAAGCCCGTGCTCAACAAGACGATGCTCAACAACAACTTCTGCTGTTACCACCACGTGGCGCCGGGGCTCTACGTGACGCTGGCGTTCAACTTCACCGGCGGCTCGCTGCTCAAATGGGTGCGAGACACCTTCGCCGAGGAAGAAAAGCGCGAGGCGAAAAAGAAGGGCGTGGATGTCTACGATATTCTGATGAAGCGCATGTGCGATGAACCCACAGACCTGTTCATCGTCCCTCATTTCACCTCGACCGGGACGCCGCACATGGACTCCGACCCGACGGGCGCGATCATCGGCCTGGACCTGACGACGACGAAAGAGGAAATCGTCAAAGCGGTGCTGGAAGGGATCACGTATGAGATGAAGCTGAATCTGATGCTCCTCCGTAAGGCGGGCATCAAGGTGGATGAAATTCGGGCCATCGGCGGCGGCGCGAAATCGGAGAAGTGGCTGCAACTCAAGGCGGACATGTTCAACACGAAGGTGGTTCGTTTGAGCGTAACGGAGGCGGCCTGCCTGGGTGTGGCGCTGTCGGCGGGTGTGGCGATCGGGGAGTACAAGTCATTCCCGGATGCGGTGAAGGGCATCGTGAAACCTGAGAAGGTCTTTCGCCCGAGGGCGAAGTTCGCAAGGGTTTACGAGGAGAAGGCGAAGACCTACGAGAAGCTCTACCCCGCCCTGAAGGCGGTTCGGGAGTAGGCGATGATTCTTGTGATCGACAACTACGATTCGTTTACCTACAACCTCGTCCAGCGCCTCGGCGAGCTGGGGGCCACGCTGGAGGTGTATCGAAACGACAAGATCACCGTCGAGGAGATCGAGGGGCGCAAGCCGAACCACATCATCGTATCGCCCGGCCCGTGCACGCCGCTGGAGGCGGGGATTTCCAACGACGTAGTCAAGCACTTCGCCGGGAAGGTCCCGGTCTTGGGGGTGTGTCTGGGGCACCAGTGCATCTCACATGCCTTCGGGGGAAAGGTTGTTCGGGCGAAGCGCCTGATGCACGGGAAGACCTCGATGATCGAACACGATGGCAGGACGATCTTCCGGGATATTGAGAATCCTTTCGAGGCGACGCGGTATCATTCCCTCATCGTGCCGGAGGACAGCCTGCCGGATGACTTTGAGGTCACGGCGCGCGTAGCCGACAGCCCGGACGAACTGATGGGTATGCGGCACAAAGAGTTCCCGTTGGAGGGGGTGCAGTTCCATCCGGAGTCGTTCCTGACCGACGAAGGACCGAAGCTCCTGAAGAACTTCCTTCAAATGAAGGTCTGAGGATGAGCGCAGCCAATTTCGCCGACCGGCTCATCAGCGAGATCGAAAAGAAGAACAGTTGTCTCGCCGTCGGCATCGACCCCCGCATCGACCTGATTCCCGCGGCCATCAAATCGAACGCATCCGAGGCGACAGACGATCCGCTTGAGGCCTGCGCCGCGGCAATCGAGCAGTTCAGCAAGGGGCTGATCGATGCCGTGGCGGATCTTGTGCCCGCCGTAAAACCCCAGGTGGCTTTTTATGAGCGCTTCGGCTGGCAGGGATTTCGTGCGTTTTGCGAAACCGCGAAATACGCAAAAGCGAAGGGCCTGATCGTCATCGGTGATGTCAAGCGAAGCGACATCGGCTCCACCGTCCGGGCCTATGCCGACGGCCTCATGGGGATGGTGACATGGAACGGCGAAGAGACTGAACCGATCGGCCTGGACGCCGTTACGGTGAACGCCTACTTCGGCGCCGATGGAATCCAGCCCTTCCTCGATGTGGCGGTAGATCGTGGCAAGGGCATGTTCGTCCTGGTGCGGACGTCGAATCCATCGGCGGCGGAGTTGCAGGATGTAACATCCGGCGGACAAACGCTTTACGAGATCATGGCTGAACGGGTGGGGGAGTGGGGGGCATCGCTCTGCGGCGAGCGAGGATACAGCGCGGTGGGCGCGGTGGTGGGGGCGACATACCCCGACGATGCGAAGCGCCTGCGGCAGATACTGCCCAAAACGATCTTTCTCATGCCCGGCGTCGGCGCGCAGCAGGGGGACGTGGACCTGCTCGGCGAGTGCTTTGACGCGGAGGGGCAGGGGGTGCTGATCGCGGCGGCGCGGTCGATAGATTATGCCTATCAAGCAGAGCCATACCAGGACGAGCTCGGGGAGGGCCGGTGGCAGGAGGCGGCCGCGGAGGCCACAAAGACACTGAACGACCAGATCAACGCGACGAGATTCAGGGGATGCAAGGGATAACGCACGACTTCTTCCGGGGGAAGAAGGTGACCGTCATGGGGCTGGGCCTCTTCGAGGGGGGAGTGGGGGTGGTACGTTTTCTCGTGGACCAGGGAGCGGAGGTCTTTGTCACAGATTTGAAGTCGTCCGAGGACTTGGAAGAGTCGCTGGAAAAACTGGATGGCCTTCCGATTTCGTTTCACCTCGGTGAGCATCGCGAGGAGGATTTCACCCAGGTCGATCTGGTCGTTGTGAATCCGGCAGTGCCGAAAACGTCTGCCTATCTCGCGCTCGCCCGAGAGCACGGCGTGCCCCTTTTCGCGGAGATGAATATCTTCTTCCAGTTGTGCCCCGCGCCTATTGTGGGGATCACGGGGACGAACGGGAAATCCACCACCACGGCCCTCGTTCATGCCATGCTGTCGAAAGGCGAGCGGAAGGCCTGGCTCGGGGGAAACATCGGCCAGGCCCTGCTGCCCGAGGTGCACAAGATCTCAGACGAGGACATCGTCATTCTTGAACTATCGAGTTTCCAGCTTGAGGACCTGCAGCAGATCGGCCGTAGTCCCCACGTGGCCGTGGTAACGAACGTCGCTCCGAATCATCTGGATCGCCACGGCACGATGGCGGACTACATCGCAGCGAAGAAGGGGATCATCATTAACCAGACGAAGGGGGACTTCGCTGTCCTCAACCAGGACGATCCGGAGCTTCGCACATGGGCCGATGAAGACGGGGTGGGCAGACCGCTGTTTTTTAGCGTTGAAGAGGAAGTGGAGGAGGGGGCCTTCGTTCGCGGGGATGAGCTGGTCCTCCGCGCGGGGAAGGCTGAGGAAGTGGTCTCCCTGCGAGGGGTGCAGATTCCCGGGCGGCACAATCGCCAAAACATCGCCGCAGCGGCCATCGCCGCGCGTGTTGCGGGGATCAAAGCGAAGCAGATCGAGGCGGCGGCTTCGGAGTTCAAGGGGCTCGAACACCGGATCGAGTTTTTTGAGGAGATTGACGGCGTTCGTTTCTACAACGATTCCATCGCCACCACCCCCGAGTCGGCCATCGCGGCGATCGAGGCCCTGGACTGCCCTATCATCCTGATCGCCGGAGGATATGACAAGGGGTCGCCCTTCGGCACCTTTGCCCGGAAGGTCGCTGAACAGGTCAAATGCGTTATCCTCATCGGGAAGACCGCCGAGAAGATCGGCGCCATGGTCGAGGAACACAGGCAGGACGGCGGCCCGCCCGCCCTGTTCCATGAGCGCACCTTCCCGGACGCGGTGTGGCGTGCCTTTGAGGAGGCCAAGAGCGGTGACGCGGTCCTGCTCTCCACGGGCTGCGCCAGCTACGATATGTTTCGCAATTTCGCCGATCGGGGTCGGCAGTTCAAACAATTGGTCCGCGAGATCAAACGGCAGGTCACCGGCGGAACAAGAGAAGAATGAAGAAAACCACCGACTGCCAGCGAATCGCCACCGAGGTCGTGCGGGAACTACAGGGCCGGGGCTACGAGGCCTACTTCGTCGGCGGCGGTGTGCGGGACATGATCCGGGGCGAGACGCCCACCGACATCGACGTGGCCACAAACGCCACACCGGACGAGGTGGAGTCGATCTTCAGACCCAGCAAGCTCGTCGGGGCGCACTTCGGCGTCGTCGTCGTTGTTCAGGACGGCGTGCAGGTCGAGGTCGCCACGTTCCGCGCTGATGGGGATTACCTCGACGGCCGGCGCCCGGAGGAGGTGACATTCACCGACGCGGAGGGGGACGTCCGCCGGCGGGACTTCACGATCAATGCGCTTCTCTACGATCCCATCGCCGACAAACTGATCGACCTGGTGGGGGGGAAGGCCGATATCGAGGCTCGGTTGATCCGCGCGATCGGCGAGCCGCGCGATCGCTTCGCCGAGGACCACCTGCGCCTGCTGCGCGCCGTCCGATTCGCCGCGCGGTTGCGTTTCGACATTGAGCCGGAGACGGCCCGGGCCATCCGGGATCTGGCAGAGAAGATCAAGATCGTGAGCGCCGAGCGCATCGGCGAGGAGATGAGAAAGATCCTTGTCGCCAAGGGCCGAGACCGCGGCATCCGCCTGATGGAGGAGCTGGGCCTGCTCCTGCACGTCGTGCCGGAGGTGTCCGACATGGTCGGTGTCGAGCAGCCGCCGAACCTGCATCCGGAAGGGGACCTGTTCGAGCACGTTCTCCTCATGCTGTCCTATCTGAAAGACCCATCCCCCGAGCTGGCCTGGGGGGTGTTGCTGCACGACATCGGCAAGCCCCGCACGATCGAGTATGCGGACCGAATCCGCTACCCCGGCCATGAGGCGGTGGGCGCGGATCTCGCCGCCGGTGTCTGTCGTCGGCTGAAGATGTCGAATGAATCGCGCGACGCGATTGTCTATCTCGTCAGGCGGCACATGTGCTTCAAGGACGTGGAGAACATGCGCCTCAGCACGCTGAAGCGGCTCCTCGGCCACCCGGAATTCCCCGAGTTGATCGAGCTCCATCGAGTGGATGCACTTGCCAGCGGCGGGGACCTGACACACTACAAGTTCTGTGTGCAGAAGCGCGAGGAACTGGGTGAGGAGCGGATGAAGCCTGCACCGTTGATCACCGGCCACGACCTGATCAAGCTCGGCCTCGAACCCGGCCCCGCGTTCTCTAAAATCCTCTCGACGATCCAGGACGAACAACTCGACGAGAAGCTCACAAGCCGCGAGGACGCCCTGGCGCGGGCAAAGGAACTTGCCGGGCTCAAGCGGAGCGAGTGATGACGCCAGGCGGATTAGCCGCCTACTTGCCGCTTCCCTTTACCATGTCTCCTTCGTCGTAAATATCCTGTTCGTCAGGATATTTCTTTTTTTCATACTGCCACACCTTGGCCTTGAGGAACTCGATATCGGCCGGCGCTTTCGAGGTCGCCTTGGCCTTCCACTGCTCGATGGACATCTCGTCCGGTGAAATGTCCTGCTTTCCATCCGGCCCGATGCTCCAGAGCATGAACATACTCGGTCCGGCGGCGGGTGGCGGCTGGGGCTGGGCGACTTGGCCTCCCGCGCCCGGCGCTGCGGGCGCAGGAGCGGGGCGGGTGGTCGAGATATATTGCAGTGTGCGGCCGTCCTTTGCGAAGGGATCGAGGGGCAGGTACTTCAGCGGCTTCGGCGTCAGCTCGGCCAGCGAGGCGGGGTAGACGCCGTTGCGTCGCTTGTATTGCTCGAGGGCCTTCGCTACCTTTGCCAGCCGTTTTTGGGCGGTCTCCACATTGCGCTGGTCGGTCGGTTTGGCCAACTCAATGGCCGAGGCCAGCGCCAGAACGAAGGTGGGGCCGCCGATGGGGGACTGACTTTCGAGCACGATTCCGTTGTCCACGCCCTTCGCTGTCACGCCCATGCCGGTGAGTTTCTCCGAAAGGGCGGCCAGGACGGGGATGAACGGTTTGGCCGTCGGCGGGGCTTTCGGGCCGAGCGCGGCGACCAGGCCGCGCGCCAGGCTACCCATATCCAGGTAGGCCGAGAGATTGGACTGGGTCGACAGCTTGGCCATGACGGCCTTGTAGTCCTCGCTCTTCGCCAGAGGCGTTCCCGCCTTCACCGTGTCGATGACCTGCTGGATCGACTCGGTCTTGAATGAAAAGACAAAGAACCCCTCCACGAAGGCGTAGCTCGGCCGGAGCATCGGCGCCCGCGGCAGGCCCACGACGTAAACGGTTGTGCCGTTGTAATCGAAGCTGTCCAGCGCGATGCCCTGATCCATGAGCATGGGGGCGTAGAAGAGCTGCGCAATGGATCCCTGGAGCCGGACGGGATCCGATACCTCCATGCCGACGATAAAGTTGAAGTCGGTGAAGCGCGGCTTTCGTCCCAGCGTCAGTGCGCTCAGATCCACCGCGACGAAGGCCTCGTTCCCGAACTGGGCGATGATGTCCTGCTCCACGTCCAGCATCGCCTGCTGCTGGATGACGAGGCGCATCTGTTCGATGCCCGTGATGGCCTGTTCGCCTTCGGTCTGCCGGAGCAGATCTTTGAATGCCTCCCACAGCTTCGTGCCGCCGCCGGTAAGGAGCCGGGCGTAGAGCGCATACTCCTTCGGAACGAGGGCGTCGCTCTTCGGGGCCTGCGGAGGCTCCGACGCGAAGTGATTCAGAATTCCCGTTCGTTCCGGGCCGGTGTAGACGAAAAGCTTGTCGCGCATGCCCTGGCCCTCGAACTTTGTGGATGCGCCGATGGCCTGGATCGCCGTGACGCCGAGAGCGTCGAGCTCCGCCTTTTCGGTGGGGGCGAACTGCCATTCCGTCTCGAAGCGCCCCCACAGGACCTCCACGTTCAGGTAGGCTGTGACGCCGGACGGGATATCCACGGCCCCCTTGACGGTTTTGTAACCGGGACTTTCGGCGAGACGGGGCGCATCGTCCGCCATCAGTTTCTTCATCCCATCCAACGTACCGAAAGCAAACACATCCCCGATAATTGCGAAGTAAACGGTCTTGCCCTTCGGCAGCTTGAGACTCTCCACCGTCTTGTCGCCGATCGTGGTCTGACCGAGGGCCTCCGCTCCGCCGATGGAGGTGAGCTTCGGTTTGATCTTTTCGTTCAGGAGAGACTGGAACTTTTCCTTTGTGCCGGAGATGTCCACAGCAACAACCACCGGCGCCGTGGCGCGGGGGTCGGTCCCCTCGAACACGGCGATGCCGACGTTCTTTCCGATGACTTCCTTCAGGTCGTTGTAGGTGATGTCCATGGCATAGGCGCAGCCGAAGCGGGCGATGTCGATAAGGGCGTCGCGCGCCGCGTCGAGCATCTCCGACTCGTTGATGGTCTTGGCGACGAGGGTCTCGTCGAAGGCCTTGCTCAGGCCCGTGAAGTCCTTGATCTGGATGAAAACAAGGGCGTCGGCGGGCATCATCTTCTCGATGGCGTTGGACGCCTCCTGGGCGATGGCGGCAGCAGGCAGGGCAAGGGTCAGTAACGCGACGAACAGGGCAAATCGCTTCTCTCGCATCATGCATCCTCCAAAGGGGTTCTCTGACGGCAGGCACTGGTTTCCAGTTTCTAAGGGGTATACACAGGGCTGCGGCGCAAGGTTTCAGGGACGGTGGAAAAATCCAGGACCCGCCTGCCCCGGTCCGATCTGGGTGCAGAAGATACGATTCTGGATGGTGCGCAGGCGGCGCTCCAGTTTTCCCCCATCTTTACCGAAGCGCCCCACTACCCCACTACCCCACCACTCCAATCCCCCTATCGCAGCATCGGCAGGATTGTCGCGGCCGGGAACAGGGAGACGTGGGTGACACGGTTGCTGAAGATGAGGCCCTTGGCGTCGATGCCGTTGCCGACTGCACGGCCAATGGTCCCGGCGCCGGGAGTTCCCTGTGTGTGGTAGCCGGCGGATAGAACGCGGCGGAGAAATTGCTCGGCGGCGTTACGGTCTGGGGGCGCAGGGATGCGCCGGACACAGCCCAGCACGTCAATCGCATACGAGTCCAGAACCTTGCCCCGAAGTTTGTAGAACAAGGATGCATTGCCGAACAGATCGGCCGCCACGAATTGTCCATTGCGCGCGACCACGATCCCGACAATCTGCCTCGGCAGGATGCGGCAGAATTCCTCACGGTATTCGCCGAGCTTCTTCGCCACGTCACGCTGGTTGTAAACGGTGTTGAAGTCGCCCGTGGCCGATTTCTGCTTCAGCTCCTTTGCCGTCTCGGCGATGCCGCTCCATATCTCGTTTTGCCCGGCGGCCTTTTGTGCGCGAAGGCGAATCTTTGAAGAGGCTAAGTTACCGTCCGTCTTAAAGGTCTCCGCCTTTTTCACCCATCGGCCTTGCTCCACGCAGTAGGCCGGCAGCTCGATCGGCGCGCAGTGCGGGGGAAGCAGGATGTCCTCGCGCAGGATGCGGTTCTGCTTCCCACCGACCAGAATCTCGCCGGACATGACGAACACATATTGCCCGCTCCGGTTCTGCACCCGGAGAACGGGCACCTGCCCCGTACCCTTCTCTGTGATGACGATGGCGTTCTGCCTCAGAGCCTCATCGAGCGTCAGTGGGCTGATGCCCAATTCGTATCCGCGAAGTTGTACGGGGAAAACCGTCAGGCCGCGATAGTGGTGCCCGTTGAGGACTTGGCACCGGCCCACCATATCCGCGATGGGATTCATTCGTCGGATCGGCGGTCGAGGCGGACGAACGGTTCTCTCGCCTCTCTGTTGTTGCTCCTTCTGGTAGTCCGACTTGAGTTCGGCCGCATCGACAATGCCGAAACACGTTGCAGAGATCGCAACCGCAAGAAATGTCCTCCGCTTCATTGCACTCCTCCTTCCGTCAAATGGAACACCGGACGGCTTCCCCGGCCGCCCGGCTGTTCTCCTGAGCAACTATCGGGTGAGTTCGTTGAACTGATCGGCCGAGAGTTCTTCGGCGCCTTTCTCGTCGATCACCACACACTGGTTACCCACAACGAACGCCACCCGGTCGCCCAGGAGAAAGATATCCTTCCATTCCGGCTTCGCATCCAACAGTTTGAAGTAGGCCGCACTGCCATACTTGACCGTGACGGTCTCCATGCCTTCCTTGTAGTTTGTATCCGTCCACACGCCCTCGACTAAGACAAATGTGCGCGTGCCGACGTGCTTCACGATCCGAACGCCCTCTCTTTCATCATCGGCCTCGCCGGCCCCAATTTGTCCTTCCTTCAACTTACGCACCCTCTGGGCCATGTCGAAGGCCATTCGCCCGGAGGACGCCTTCATCTTCTCTTCTGCCTTCTTCGTCGGCTCAAGCGCAGGAAGACCGGGCGTCGACGGAGCGGCCGCCGCATCCTTCCCGGGTTGCGCGGGCGCAAGCTGCCGACTCTTGAACCGATCCCGTGAGATACCGTGCCGTGTATAGGCTGCATCATCTTCCAGCACCAGGTAGGACGTGTATGGCGTCTGGATGTTGTAGGCCTTGCTCAGGCGGATCACCGCGCTCTTGAGCTCGGGGTTCTCACCGCGGAGGCGAATCTCGTCGAGGAGGTAGCCCACCTTGCGCGTGGCCCAAAGACGCTTGATGAACTCGTTGTCCGTGTTTTTTGCGGGAAAAGTCCCCTCGTAAACGATCTCCTTCTTCTTCCCCCCCACATCTCCCGTCAGCCGGATCGCCACATCGCCCGCGTCGCGATAGCGGCCGAAGAGCGTGAGTTGCGCGCCCTTGAAGAGGTCGGGTAGGCGACGGGGATACATGTCGCGAATGTGAATTTTGCCGAGGTCGAGTTTCGGATTCGCCAGAACCGGATAGCGAATCTTGTTGCTGAACGACGACACCGACATCTCGATGTTCTCGTCCGGTTTGACATACTGCGGATAGCCGCCGCTCACATCGGCGATCTGATCGAGCAGATGCGTATTGACACCGTATCCCACACCGAACACAAACACCCGAGCGTTTCGCGGATTGGCCCTTTTCACGTTTGCGACGATCTCATTGATGTCGGTCACACCCACCGTCGGCTTGCCGTCGGTCATGAAGACGATGTTGTAGGGCCGCCCCTGCTTGCCCTTGGCCGTGAGCGCCGCGGCCAACGCCTCACTGATGCACGTCCCTCCCGCCGCGCGGAAGGTGTCGATGAATGCAACGGCCTTCTGGACGTTCGCCTCAGTCGCCGGCAGGCAGTTATTCGCCATCTGGTCCACGTCGGTGCTGAAACGAATGATATTGAACGTGTCCTTCGGGCTGAGGTTTTGCACGCAGTACTTCAATGCATTCTTGGCCTGCTCGATCTTGTTGTTCTCCTGCATGCTGCCCGATGTGTCCACGACGAAGCACACGTCCTTCGGCAGCACCTGGCTCTCGTCAATCTCCGCACTCGGAGAGATCATGAGCATAAAATACCCGTCCTCGCTGCCGACACGATACGTCACCAGGTTGATGCCAATGTCCTTTTCCGAAACGGTGTAGTAGAGGACGAAGTCGCGATCGAGGATGCTGCGGTTCTGCTCGAAGCCGATGACAGCAAGATGATCGCTCTTCTTGCTGATGCCCACCTTGTGCGACGGGGAGTAAACCGTGCGGATAGGGGTCTTCGATTCGAGTGTGGCCGCTACGGAAAAATCCTCCAGCGTTCGCGTCGCCGTGCCCGACGTTTTCAGGGGGTACACATACTTGCACACCCCGCCGTCCATCTTCAGGACCTCGGAGTAGGCCAGCTCGATCTTCTGTGTACCGCTCTTTGGCACGGGATATACGCGAATGCGAAAGAGGTTGTTTCCCATGTATTCGAGGATGCCGGGGTCTCTCATTCGGCGAACGATGTCTTCATAAATCTTCCGCGCCTTGTTCTTCTCCACCAGTTCACCGCTCATCCGTTTGCCGTTGATGTACATGGCAAAGTCCTGGATGGAGGCGTTTTCCGGGAGCGGAAAGATGTAGGTCGCCTCCAGATCGCGATTTACACTATTCTGAAACACCTGTTCCACCTTCGTCGTGGCGACCTGATTCTTGATCTCGATATTCACCCGCTGGTACCTGATCGCCAGCGGGGGGATGCCCGGATCCTTCGGAATCAGCATCCCTGTCGCCGTCGCAATCCCTTGCAGTGCAAAAAGAAACAGCAACATCCATCTAACGCGCTTCATCATGATCGTCTCCTTCTGCTTCGGGTTCCCTTGGTCCCAGCCCTGTTCTATGGAGTTTGACGTATCATTTCGGAGAGGGTTCCCGGAAAAGACAAGCGCCGTTCCCTTGAGCATTTGACATCGCCCGCGGAGGGCCCTATAATGCAGTAGGGATCCTTTACGGAACCTTATACACATGGCAACGGTCAAAGAGAGAATCCGGTTCTACTGCGGCCACTGTGGCAAGCGGCTGAAGGCTGAACCCGATAAGGTGGGCCGATCGTCCAGGTGCACGAAGTGCGGCAAGCCCGTGCCCGTGCCGCGAAAGCAACTCGGCCGCACGCAGATTCGCCTCTATTGTCCCGTGTGCGGTGCGCGGATTCGGGCCTTTGCCGACCGGTCCGGAAAAGGGGTCAAATGCACCCGCTGCGGCGAGAACATCCGGCTCGCCAAGATCAGGGGACCAAAGAAACCGAAGTCAAAAGGGTCCCTTCAGCGGGAATCGGGATCGAAGAACACCACACACCCGAAAGTCAAGCCAAAGACAGACGTCGATCGGAAGCTCATCACTGCGCCGAAGCGCAAGACCAGACAAAAACTGGAAAGACCCTCGCCATCGCTCTACGTCATCCCCGTGCCCGAGGAGCGCGAGCGCCCGTTCGCCGCAGCCGAGCCCGAGAAGGCCGCCGCCCCTCGCAGGCATCTTCTTCTCAAGGTCATGTTTGCCGTCGCGATTGTTCTGATGGCGGCTGCCATCGTGGGTTTCGTTGTGCTCCGTGTCACAAGCCCGGATTGGCTGAATGTGCGCCTGATGCGCGCCGCGCGGGACGGGGACGCGGACGCCGCGCAAAGACTCATCCTGTGGGGTGCGGACGTCAACTCCAAGACGCCCATCCCACAGACGCCGCTGCACTGGGCGGCGATGAACGGTCACAGGAAGATCGTGGATATCCTCATCGACCATGGCGCCGATATCAACGCAACGGATGAGAACGGCAAGACGCCCCTCTTCCAGGCCGTCTCCTTCGGCCATTGGGACATCGCACAGCTCCTGATCTATCGGAACGCAAATGCGAATATCCCCGACCGCGACGGCTTCACCCCCCTCTACCAGGCCGCCTATGCCGGCAGCCAGGACGTCGTCGAACTCCTCGTCGCGGCGGGTGCGGACGTGAACGCGACCGTGGCTGTCCCCCTTCGCGAGGACGGATCAAAGATACAGACCAAGCTACTGACCGCGCTGGACGCTGCGGTCATGGCGGGGCACAAGAGCGTCGCTGAGTTCCTGCGGGAGCATGGGGCGAAGGCTCGACTGGACAAGAGATAGACTGCGGGAGGAATCGAGCGCACAAGGGGCTTCTGATTGGCGCCGTTGCGGTTGTCCTTCACGGCGCCACGGCAATCCTTGCGCTGTGGATTTTTCTGAAGGCAATCGGCGAAGCTACGGTACCCATGTCGCGCCGCGCGGTCCTCTCGACGCAACGTCGGGCAGTTGAGCGTGCAATCACTTGTCACACCGTCTGGATCCGGAACCGTTCGTTGGTTCCCCTCTTCCACCCGTCCCAAAGGTAGGCATTCTCGCGGCCCTGGGCGATCACGCGGAAGGCGTAACGGGCCTGCTCCTCGTAGAATTCGCAGTAGGCGCTCGGCGCGCAGAGCGTCCCCTCGCAGGCGTGCACCTCCGCCGGGCAGGGTGCGCCGCAGAAGTGGCGGATTGCGCACGTGGCGCACGGCTCGATCTGCTCGATCATGCGCCCGGTTACGTCTTGGAACGGCTTCGAATCGAGGATTTTCGGGATGGGCGTTTTGAACAGGTTCCCGCCCTTGAACTGCGGCATGCCGATGAATTCACTGCACGGGGACACGTCGCCCTTCGCCGACACCGCAAAGAAGCATCGCCCACCGCCGCAGGGGGAGATGTCGCACATGAGACGCCGCGCCGCCGGGGCCACGATCCCGATCAACACATTTGCAAAATTCGCAATCACGATCTTTCGGCCCGTGGACTCCCCAAGCTCGCAGGCGCGGTCGAGCGCGCGTGTGAACTCCCGCGCGAGCAACTCGTTGTCCGGCTTCAGGGCTCGTCCGCCCGGCTGGGTGCACCGCACCGGGTTCAGCATGATGATGGGCACGCCGTGGCCGTGGAGGAACTCCACAATCTTTGTCAATGACCGCACGTTCGCCTGCGTAACGGTGCAGATCACATTCAACGCGGGATAGTCGGCCAGCCGTTCCAGCATTTTCGTGACCTTGCGGAAGCTGCCGCCGCCCGACCAATTGTGCCGAGTCCGGTCGGCCACCTGCGCCCGATGTCCGTCGAGGGAGATGCCGATCCCAACCCCATGCGAGCGCAGAAAGTCAATGGCCTCGTCATCCAGCAGCGTCGCATTGGTCTGAACGCCAAATCGGAAATCGTCGGCGAACTTCTCGATGCCGGCAAACACGGCATCCCGCACCACCATGGGTTCGCTGCCATGGAAAACAAGCTGAGGCTTTCTGCCCCTCGGCAGCGATGATTTGAAGTAGCTCCTTAGAATGCCCAGCGCACGGCAGACCTTCTCCGCCGACATATTGACGCCGCTGCGCCGCATCTTGCCGGGCAGGTAGCAATAGCTGCAATTGAGGTTGCAGCGCTCGGTGGGATTGAAGTAAACCGCTGATGGCGTAAGGCCGAAGCGAAGGGCCTGCATCTCTCGCTGCATCGCATCGGCCTTGCGTCGGAACGTCTTCCGAATGGTCCCGTCTTTGATCGCGTCGGTCGCAGACCCCTTGGGCAGAAGCGCCCAGAAGGCCGTGTCCCCTTCGATGACCGCGACGTATTCGTCGGACCCGATGTCCACGATGTCGAGGTGGGGGCCGTAGCCGGTATTGGCATACCTGCCCCTGGCCCCCCTCGACACAACTTCTTTCTTTGTCATGTTGTCTGTGTTACTTCTTCTTGGAGTCCATCATGATGTAGTGGGACAGTCCGGTACCATCTGCGGCCTTCTTGCACTCGCGTCGATAGGCAACGACCTTTTTTTCCGCGCTCTTCTTCTCACTTGCCATGACCCATCTCCTTTTTTCTCCGTGCGCACCACTCAATAATAAAAAAGCCCCGCAAGCAGCGCACGGTCTGCTTCCGGGGCTTTCCTTTGCCATTGGTCAGCCCGAGATCACATTACCCAACAGGTCTTCTGGCTTTCGCATCATCCATGTGACGGCAGCCTTCCCGCTGGGGTGAGCCCCAGCAGTGGCCGCGCCTGCCCTCCGGCGCTGTTGCCGTCCCATGTCCGCGATCACAGCGGCGGGACCGTCACGGATTCACACCGTGTTCCGAGATGTTGGACAACGGTCTCTCAGATTGTCTCCATAGATTACCGTCACCATCTCCTTTTGTCAAGACAAAAAATCGACAGGAGTTTCCCCATGACCTCCGCCGTGTCATCGCGAGGAGCCTCTTTCGCGATAGCGAAAGAGGTGGCGATGCAATCTCACCCCTCCAACCGGCCTCGTTCGATGAGATTGCCTGCCTGTGCGTCGCACGCAAACAGGCTTCGTTATCACGCGAAGCGCGTGACTCCTCGCAGTGACAGGGCGTGGGTTCCACGAACCAAACATAGTAAGGGCAATGGCTAATATGGGTTACGGCAGATGGCACTCAATTCTTGGGGAAAGTCCTGGAATATTATGACACCTTGCCACCCCGTTGTACCAGAAAATAACTTTGCACCCGTGGCCACATTTGGACGGAAAAAGGGAATGAACGGGCTTGCATGCCGTCTCCCGTGCGGCTACACTGTGCCACGGCCAGCTACCAACGTCGCGCGGAAAGGACCCAGGGAGAGAAACCATGGACAGCCACATCGCCGTTTTCGTCACCGCCCCGAGCAGCGAGGAGGCGGCAAAGATCGCCAGGGCCGTCGTCGATGAGCGGCTTGCCGCCTGCGGCAACATCACCCAGAGCATCCGTTCCATCTATCGCTGGGAGGGGAAGGTCTGCGATGACGAGGAGGTGCTCCTTATCATGAAGACCCGCCGGGACCTGTTCGACCGGCTTGCCGCGCGCGTCAAGGAGCTGCACAGCTACGAGGTGCCCGAGATCATCGCCCTCCCGATCGTCGCCGGGTCGGAGCCGTACCTCAAGTGGATCGATGGGCAGACCCTCGCCCCATAGGGCGCCGTGGCAGGTTGGAAGTTGGGGAGGATCACACAAGCCGGTTGAGCTTCCGCACGATCCACTCCAGCGTCAGCGCGGCAAGGAAGACATAGAGCACCCAGCGACCGCTCCAGATCGGCTGCGGCTCGGTGCGCTTGATCTCGATGCTCGCGTCGCGCAAGGCGAGCTCCTTGAACAGCTCGCCGGCTGTCTCCGCCGTGTAGAGCCGCCCCCCCGACAGGGCCGCGAGGCGCTTCATCGCCTCCGGGTTCGCCGCCGGCCGTTCCAGTTCGACCTCCGGCACATACGCCAGGAACTTCACCATGTCGTCGCCCAACGGGGCGCCATCGAGTCCGTACGCGCTCACTCTTATCTGATAGTCCCCCGCCGTCGCCGGGCGGTAGGAGCAGACGTACTGATCTTCGCTGAAGCGAAAGACGACAGGGACGGTCTTTCCGCCGGGCAGGACGACTTTGCCCTTCACCTTCGCGTCCGGCACATCGCGGCCGAGCGAATCCTCCACGTGGGCGCGGATGTCCATCTGCTCGCCCTTGATGACCCGCAGCGATTGAAGGCCGACCCAGACGTTCGCCCGACCCAGACCCTCCTTGTCGCCCAGCCACAGCAGCGCCTGCCGCCAGAACCGGCGATGGAATTTCTTCGTGTCCTTCTCGGCAAAGGCCCAACGCCACGTCGTGTCCGCCGCAAAGGCCATCGTCCTTCCCTTGCCATACTGCTGCACGACGAGGATCGGCTGGTTGTCCGGTCCGTAGGCCAGCACGTGGGCCCCGGGTTTCGTCCCGCTGAACGCGATGCCGCCCGAGAGCGGGCGCACCTCTGCCCAGGCCTTCCGGTTCGCGTCGGGATCACTGTCCAGCCGAACCATAAAATGCCCCAGCCCGCCCGGGGTGAAACGCAATCGGTATTCCCCCCGGAATGGCGTCTCTCCCCCCAGTGTCACCGGCAGCAGCTTCGCCACAGGGCTGCGGGCATAGCCCCCGGCGGAGAAGTTGCGCGTGCCGGCGATCATGCCGAAGCCGATCCCGTTCTGGGAGACGGCCCGCTCCAGATTTCGCAGTTGCGACAGGCTGAAGACGCTGCTCGGCACGTCGCCCACAAGCACCGCATCGAACCGCTTCCACTCTTGCCGGGTCTTGGGCCTCTCGACGGCCTCGCCGAGGGTTGCCACCACGGTCAACTGGATGTCCTTCCCCTCGGCGAAGGCCTGCCGGAGGAACTTGAACTCGCTCCGCGGGCGGTCGATATAGAGGACCTTCAGCCCCCCGGTAAGGACATGAAGGTAGGAGCTGATGCTGTTGTTGGTCGTGATGATCTCGCCCTTCACCGGTTTGGCGTCCACCGTGATCTTCCGCGAACCCGGCGTGTCCGGCACGAAATCAAAGGCCACCCGCTGCCGCGCGTCCGGGCCCTTGACCGTCAGGACCTTCTTCTCGACGGTCTTCTCATCCACCCGTAAAGACACCTTGACCTTTTCGCCGTCACAGTAGACGAATCGGAGGTCCGCGGTCACCGGGACAACGCTCCGGGCAAAGGCCGAGGCGCCGAGGTCCAACGAGGTCACCTTCACATCCTTGATGGCCTCCCCAATCTCGCTCTTGCCGATGACGACGGGATAGATCGGTATCTTGCGCGAGCCAAAGTCCCGGGCGACCACATCCGGGTCACGCCCGAAGTTGTTGGCCCCGTCGGTCAGCAGGACGGCGCCCGCAACGTTCCCGACCGTCACCTGCCGGCGGGAGAGAGCGAGCGCATCGCCGATGGCCGTCACGTCGCCGTCCGCCTTGTAGGCGTTCGGCGCCAGGTCCGAGATGCTCCTGTCGAATTGATATTCACTAAAGTGGTATTTTTGCGCAAGGAGCCTGCGCTGGGGGCCGCACAGCCTCAGGATGGCCGCCGCCACCTCGGCGCGAGACCGCCCGCCATCGCCGTCACGAATGGACATGCTCTTCGATGCGTCGGCCAGCAGGACCAGGCCCAGTTTTTCGCGGATCGTCTCCTCCGCCAGCCATGCCGGCCGGAGAAGCAGGAGGGCAACGGCGCTCAACGCCACGAGCCGGAACAGGATCAGGGCCACCTGGGCAGCCGGCGAAACACGGTGGCGCGCCGTCGCCACATACGCAGCAACGCACCCCACTGCGAGCGCCGCAACCACGCCGATCGCGAGGGGGAAGGGGATCACGCTGTCGAACGCCAACTTCTCGCCCACGTCAGTCCTTGTAGAATGTATTTCCCATAATGACCTCGGCCAGGACAAGGAGGAGCAGCGGCCACAGAAGCATCTGGCCAAGCTCCCGGCCGATCCGGAGCTCGCGCTCGATCTTTCGCAGGTCGTCCGCCCCCCGGGCAAACCGAATCCGCGCGCGGGGCATCTGGTCCGCAATCGCCCGCGCGTCGGTCCTCGTCAGGTCCGATTCGTTCGCGTCCACATTCGCAACAAAGCCGTATTTTCTCTCTTTTTCACCGGAGGTGACCGCCGCCACGTAGCCCCCCGGCTCTCTCGTCTCCCGGAATACCGCAAAGGACGTGGTGCTGTCCACGGGCACCCGGATCCTCCGCGCCCTCCCCGGCGGCGTCACCTCGACCGTGCAACCGGCGGGCGGCCCGGCCACGCCGATCGGCACGGGCTCCCCCACCCGCACGTCGGCGGGCCCCTCCGCATACCGCGCCACGTAATCCAACAGCTCGTGGATGAACGGCACAAAGCACGGCGTCTTCGGCAGGTCGTTCCACGCCTTTGGCGCCGCCATCGTGTCGCTTGCCGCTATGCTGCTGGCGAGGAAGAGCACCTTGCCCGACCCCAACTGGTTCCTCAGCAGCGCCGGCGAGCCGTTGCTGAAGGGGAGAATGGCCGTCATCCGGCTCTCGGGCGCCCCGGCAAAGAGCTCCAGGTATTTATGGAAACGCGGCAGCGTCAGATCACCGTTCCGTCCCCCCCGGAACGACTCGAGGATGGCATGGGCGTAGTCTCCCGGTTGAAACACGACCCCCTTCGGAACCTCGGCGACCTCCATTTCCCCGGCCGGCAAGATGCCGCTGTCGTGCGGGAGGAATTCTTTCAGGTCGGTGCGGCCGCCGGCGAGGATCACGAGCCCTCCTCCCCCGGACACATAGCCGGCGATCTTCGCCGCCTGGCCGGCGTCGAGCTTGGCGACGTTGCAGAGAAAGACGGCCTGAAAGGAACCCAGGTCTTTCTCCATGAGATCCGACGGGCTTGCCCAGACGGGCTGCACGGTCCGGCGCTTGACCTCACCGGTGGGATCCAGCGCGTTCATCAGGTAAAAGGCGTCCGCTTCGTCCTCCGACACACAGAGCACCTTCGCCGCCGGGCGGACGTTCAGGACGAAGTAGCGCTTGTTGTCCACGGGGAGTGGGTCCTCCCCGGCAAGCCCCACCGCGCCGAAGTGAATGCCCTGCTGCCGCGGCACATAGTCGAAGGCGCACGTCGCAAGACCGCTCTGGAGATCGACCTGCTGCTGGTTTCGCTTCTCTCCGTCCACGATGAACTCGATGACCCGCGGCGTCGGGCTTTTCCCCCGAACCGTCGCGGTGATGCGTATGGGTTTGTTGAGCGCAACGGTCCGCCTGTCCTGCGCCAGCGAATCGATCCAGAGGTTCTCGTTCTTCTCGCCGCTTACGTCCACGAAACACCAGTGGTTCTTCGGATCGACCTTGAGCTTCTCTCCAGCCGGCCATGCGTTCTTTGTCATGTCGGAGAAGACATAGACCTCCCTCGGCAGCGAGGTCTCCTCCGTTAGCAGGGCCTCCGCCTTCCGCACCGCCGCCCAACAGGAATCGGCCCGGGCGGTCAGGGGCAGGTCGCCGATCTGCTGTCTCACCCGCTCCACGTCCACCGTGAAACTGCCGGCCACCTCGGACGTGCTGATCACGGCCACCTCGCTGCCCAGATCGAAGGAGTTCATCACCTGCAGGGCCAGCTTCTTCGCCTGGTTCAACCGCGAGACCTTGCGCTCCGTGTAGCCCATGCTGAACGAGTTGTCGAGGAGCAGGACGGCCTTCACGCGCGCCTTCCCGTGCACCACCTTCTGCTCGCTCCGCACGTACGGCCGGCTCAGAATCAGCACGAACAGCGCGATAATGAGCATCCGGGCCAGAAGCAGCATGAGGTGTTTCAGCTTGAACCGCCTCGACGTCGCCTTCTTCGATCGGAGGATGAATCGGATCGGCGGGAATTTCACCCGTCGGGGACGGCGGCGGAAGAGCAGATGGAGGATCACGGGGATTGCCGCCGCGCCCGCGAATCCCAGCACGCCGGCGTTGACGAAGGCGATCTCCCCGCACCCGGCGCAGGCGAGGGAAAGACCGATGGCAATGGAGAGCGCTATCCCTTTGATCGGCCTGCGGTCTGTCACGGTATGGCTATTCCTGCTGGTCTGATCCCGCCGCGACCTCAACCTATCAAACGCCCCTTGCCCTGTCAAGGACCGGCAATTGACACCTGTGCCCCGGCGTGTTACGATCAAACATCATAACCCGATGATTCAAGTTCAAGACCTGACAAAGATATTCCACGACGCGAAGCGCGGCGACATCCGCGCGCTGGACGGTGTGTCCCTCACCATCCCGCCGGGGACGGTCTTCGGGCTGCTGGGGCCGAACGGGGCGGGGAAGACGACGTTTCTCCGAATCCTCGCGACGCTGCTCAAGCCGAGCCGGGGGACGGCCAAGATCGACGGTATTGACGTGGCGCAGAACCCCGTCGTGATCCGCCGCAGGATGGGCTACATGTCCACGGACACGGGCGTATACCCCCGGCTGACGGCGCGGGAGATGGTCGAGTTCTTCGCCGAGCTGCACGGCATGCCCGCGGAGGAGATCACGTCGCGCTCCGAAGAGATCTTCGACCTGCTGGAGATGCACGACTTCAAGGACACGATAATCGGCAAGCTGTCGTCCGGCATGAAGCAGAAGGTCTCTATCGCCCGGACGATCATCCACGACCCGCCGGTGCTGCTCTTCGACGAGCCGGCGGCCAACCTCGATGTTCTCGTGGCGCGGGCGGTGGACGGGTTCATCGACCGGTGCCGAAGCGAGGACAAGACGATCCTCCTCTCCACCCACATCATCATTGAGGCAGAACGTCTTTGCAACCGGATTGCGATCATTTTCAACGGAGAGATCCTCCACGAGGGCACGCCGGCGGAGATCAAGGAAAAGGTCGGGGGCGACACGCTGGAGGAGGCGTTCTTCCGTCTCATCGATGCGGCCAAGCACCCCGGGGCGGCGGTGGAGGCCGGGCCATGACGCGGAACGTGAGGGTCATCTTCCGGAAGGAACTCCGCGTCACCCTCCGCGACAAGCGCACGCTGTTCGTTATGCTGGTGCTGCCGGTCCTCCTCTACCCGCTGCTTCTCATCGGCTTCTCCAGGATCTCGGCCAGACAGATGGGCAAGCTGCAAAAGCAGTCATTCACGATTGCGATAACGGGAGCGGAGTTCTCGCCCGGTCTTGCCGCGCAGATCAAGGGCTGCGAGAAGCTGAAACTTACGGCGCCGAAGGACCCCGAGCAGGACCTGAAGTCCGGCGCCCTGCAACTCTGGGTGGAGGTCGGGAAGAACTTCGGGGAACAGATCGCCGCCGGCGTCAAGGGGCGGCTGACGATCCACTACAACGGGGCGAAGGATCGCTCGCGGATGGCCCTGCGGAAGCTGAACAGGGTCATTGCGTCCTACAGCGAAGGCATCCTCAAGCAACGGCTTGCTGCGCGCAGCGTGGATGAGTCTCTGCTTAACGCCCTGAGCATAAACGTGAAGAATGTGGCGCCGCCGAGGAAGATGGCCGGTTTTTTCCTGGGGCCGATGCTGGCCGTGCTCCTGGTGGTCATGTCCATGACCGGCGCGTTTTATCCCGCCCTTGATCTCTGCGCGGGGGAGAAGGAGCGCGGCACGATCGAGACGCTGCTGGTCTCGCCGGCCGAGCGGGTCGATATCGTAACCGGCAAGTTCCTGACCATTCTTCTGATCTCCATCGTGACAACGCTCCTGAACCTGGCGAGTATGTGCATCACCTTCGCCCAGGTGGGCAACGTGATGATGCCGAAGGAGTTCGGCGCGGCCTTCGCGATCTCCATCGACCGCGTGGGCATCTGCCTGTTGGCGCTCCTCCCGACCGCCGCGCTGTTCAGCGCCGTGTCGCTGGCGATCTCGTCGATGGCCCGGAGCTACCGCGAGGGGCAGCACTACCTGACGCCGGTGATGTTTGTCGCCCTTCCTCTGGCGATGGTGGTCATGGTGCCGAACTTCGATCCGCCGCTCTATTATTCCCTCGTCCCGGTCACGAACGCCTCGGTGCTGCTCAAGAAGCTTTTTGTGGGGGAATACGACGGACGGTTCATTGCAGGGGTCTTCTTCAGCACGACGGTCTACGCCGCGGCGGCGCTGCACTGGGCGGCGCAGCTCTACAATCGCGAAGACGTGATCTTCCGCACGCCTGTGGAGGTCGGGTGGCGGCCTCAGCAGAGCCATCGAAGGCGCCTGCCCCGCACCGGCGACGCCGCATTCCTCTTCTGTCTGTGCCTGGCCCTCTTCGTGCTCGTGGGCCCGTTGTTCATGAGTGTCGGCAAGACCGACACGCTGACAGCGGAGCAGGTCAAACGGGTGCAGTTCGGGATTCTCTGCCAGCAGATTTTTCTGTTTCTCCTGCCGGCGATCCTCTACTCGGCGCTCATGGGTTTCGATCCGAGGAAGACGTTTCGGTTGAAACGGCCCGCGCTGCGGGACCTCGGCCTGTCCGTCCTGATCGGTCTGACCAGCTTCGTGCTTCTCACCGCGTTCGCCTATCTGCAGATCAACCTGTTCGAGGGGATGAAGGAAAGGCTCCAGCAGTCCGAGGAGTTTATGCAGCGCCTCGTCTCGGGCCGCCTGTCTGTGGTGCTTTTTCTGTTTGCGATGGTCCCCGCCGTCTGCGAGGAAACGGTCTTTCGCGGCCTCATGCTGACCGGATTCAGCCGGCGCAGCAGGCGGACCGGCATCCTCCTGACCGGCATCCTCTTTGCGATGGTTCACGGGATACGGGGGTTCTGCATCTTCCCCCTGGGGTTCGTCCTGGCGTATGTCGTGCTGAGGACGGGGAGCCTCTTCAACGGCATGGCGATCCACTTCACCCACAATGCGACGGGCCTTGTGACCGCATTCATCTTTCAAAAGGGAAAACTGGCGGAGACTATCAAGTTGGCGCCCCCCCGACTTGGCATTGCCGACGTGGGCCTCATCCTTGGCGCGGCCCTCGTCTTCGCAGCGTCAGTTTGCCTCCTATCCAGCGCACCGGCCGAAAGAGCGGAACACCGATAACCGAGGCCGCGGCCCGGGCGGCGGCCCGGCGGGGCTCCCGCAACTGAACGGCAGAGACGATCAGGAACAGGCTGAACAGACCCGCCAGGACAAAGACAAACTCGTACGACGTCCGGCCCACCAGGACGCCGCCCAGGACGGGGACGAAGGTCAGCGGCGCGGTGGCGGTGTACATGACACCCAGGTAGGTCGGCCGGCGCCGTTCGGGGGCGATGTCGAGCAGGTAGTTCAGCGCAGAGATCGTCGTTCCTGATTGGGCGAACCCGATCATGGCAAATACGCCGCAAAAGGCCCAGACGTGAAACGGCTGGCCCAGGAAGACATGCCCCGGGGCGGGGATGGCCTTGATGAGGAGGGCCATTGCCGGGGCGATAAAGCACGTGATCGCCGAGAGGATCATGAGCACCTTGTTGCCGAATGTGTCGCCGATCCTGCCGCAGGCCAGCGCGGCCAGCCCCGCGAAGATCACCTGCGAGGCGACGAAAAGCCCCACGTCCGCATCGCCGACGGAAAACCGCTCCCTGGCATAGAGGACATAGAAGGGAGAGGCGATGGCCGTGAGGCCCAGGACCATGCGCGTGATGAATATCCGCAGGAAATCGCGGTCCCTCTTCAGCAGTCTTGGGCCCCGACGGAACTGCTGGGCCAGGGTAACCTTTACCTTGCGCGGGCGGCCCGGGGGTTCCCTGGTCAGGAAGAAGAGAAACACGCCCACGGCCATGATGCCCCACGCCATCAGGAAGAGCGTCAGATAATTATTCGGGTAGCTCAGGCCGGTCTGCGGGTTCAAGATGCGCTTGACGAGGATGCCGCCGGCAAAGGCGAGCAGGCACCCCCAGAAGGCTCGCGCCCCGAAGAAGCGCCCCCGCATGTCGTCGGGCATGGACTTGCTGACGATGTCCATGAACGGCAGCAGCCCAATCCCGCCGAAGGACGTGTAGAGAAACAACGCCAGCGCAACCACCCAGAACAAGACCAGCGGACGTGGCCCGGCGAGAACAACGATGCCCAGGGGAATGGCCGAGAAGACCACGATCCGAAGGAGGGCCGATACGACGTAGAACGGCTTCTTCCGCTCGAAGGGCTCGATGATGTTCGAAAAAATAATCTGCGGCCACAGCCAGCCGACGACGCTCAGCGAATTGACGAGGCCCACCATCACCTGTCCCCATCGCTCGCCCACGCCGGCGCGATGGGCCAGTAGATAGACAAAAGGCGGGATCACGATGGTGGTGTTGATCAACCCGTAGGAGCTGAGATAGAAGAGCGCGCCATTCGCAACGCCGAGGTAGTAATTCCGGCGGATGAACGGCCGGCGAGCGGTTTCCATTTGTGGGAGTTTCTCTCTTTCAAGCAGATTCAGACCGACACACGAAGACGCCCAACCGCAGCGACTACTTCGCGAATCTGCTCTTGTTCTCCTCCCACCATTTTTCCCACTCCTTCACGGTCGCTTCGCGCGCCTCCAGAGAGGCGTTCAGCCAGGCCCCTTCGCTGGAGCCGGCCCCCGTCCCTTTGACGGGAATGGAATGCTTTGCCAGACTTTCCAGGGTCCTTGCGGCCAGGGGGCGCACACGGGGGGCGGGATCGCGCAGCGCCTCAATGAGCGCAGGGATGGCGATCGGATCGCCGAGTTCCTGGATGCTTGCGATCAGCCGCGCGCGTGTCTTCCCGTAGTAGTCCTTGGGGTCCTTCAAGCAGCCGACCAGGATCTCGGCGGCCAGCTTGCTGTGGGAGCGGGCCAAGCCGAAAAAGATGCCTGCCAGTACCGCCGCCGGCTGGTCCGGCTTGAGGCCCTTGGCCAGGATCTTTACCCCGGCTTCGCCTGTGTTGCCCAGGCCCACAGCGGCCAGTACACGCTGATTATCGGGCCGCTGCGCATCGAGCAGGACGCTTGCGAGCGCATCCACCGCTTCCTCCCCGCCAATATCGCCGATGATCCGGATGGCCGGCTCCGCCGCCGCCTTGTCGCCTTGGGCGAGCACGGCGAGGCGAGGGATCACCGGCGCGCCAAAGCGCGTCAGCCATATCACGGCGTCGCGTTGGGCCTCGGGGTGGTTTTCATCACCCAGCCGGCGGATGAGTTCGTCGGTGTCTTTGTCGACATAACGGTATTCGCTCCGGCCTCGACCGGAGACGACCACCTGGAAACTGTCCACGGCATAGTAGCGGGGCGACATACCGAAGTCGATGGTCACATCCGCTGGTGTGCCCACCGGCGTGTTGCGGGTTCGGAACCTCTTGATGCGCTGTTTACACGAGCCCGTCCCGATCAGCCGTTTGTGCCCATCGAACAGGGCGACGTGAATCGTCCGCACCACAGACGCCACACCGACCTTCATAATGGAGGCCACGGCGGTGAGATGATTGTCCCGTGGGTCCATGGTGAACCGCAACGACCGGACCTCCAGGACAGAGAACCGATTCCCCCGCTCATCCGCGGCAACCGATCGGACATACACGGGGATGGCGGCATCCAGCTTGAAGGGGTAATACCGCGGCCGCTTGGCCTCCTCGATCAGTTTCTCTCCAGCGCCCTTGGCCGGCTTGGCGTCTTTGAGGAGTTCTTTCACCGTCTGGGCGGAGGCCTGGCCGACGGACAGAAGCAGGGCGGAAAGCAGTGCAGCAAACAGGTTCTTCATCGTGACCACCTCGAGTTTTTCAAGATACGATGGAGTCGATTCCCAGAATGACAGTGTATCATATGTCCAATAAAAAACAAGCCAAATGTCCGTGTTTGTACCTCTGTGCACGTGCACAAGGCAGCCACGGACTGACGTTTTTTGTCACTTTTCACGGTCCCATTCCGGGGAAAGTGACGCTCAGCGTCACTTTGTTTCGTGTTAACGTTTTTTAACTGCGGCCGATTCACGGCATAGCATTGCTAACTCTCGCCGGTTACGACAAACCGGCCCCGGCATTCCCTCCTGTGGCATACACCTTGCTATTCAAGAGGGGTGCGCAGTTCTCCATTTCTTGTTCGCCCCGCCTTGCGCCGCAAGCGCAGGCGGGGGAAAAAGAGGCAGGGGCAGACATGACATAGACTTGGCCGGGCCCGCGAAGGCCCGGCCAGGGGCAACCCGGGCACCGCGGCCTTGGTTTTTGCAAGCCAAGGCCGCGCTTTTGTACGCCATGTCCGCCCCGCGAATGTGCGGCACATCAAAACCGAAGGGCAAGATCGAAGAAGAACGTAAAAAGGCTCCCTGCGATGGGGACCGTGGTGTGCCACTGGCCCCGCGCCGCAACCACAACCCCCCCCGGACCATACGCAAAGGGCATCGGATTTCCCCAATAGACGCCGGGACCGAAAACGTACAGTTGGTTCCCGATCTTCTGCAGTCGCCATCCCGCCTCGCCGATCCGCTTGGTATGGACCCCGTCGCCCACGGCCTGCCAGGCCGGGTAGCGATACCGGATCACCGGGTCCACATAGACCGGCACGTAGTACTCCTCACTGACCACCGTCCCCCAGCCGAAGGGGGTTGGCGTCCGGCCGAGATATTTCCGCCTCGCGTAGTACCCCCCCTCCTGGCCGAGAAGGGGAACAGCCGATTGAGCGAACAGGCAGGAAACAAACAGACATAAAATGACTCTCTTCACCCTTATCACTCCCATGTCGCATTGTCATTGACGCACCCGCGATCCTCTGCCTTTATTGTACCCCATGGCCCCGCTTTTCGCAAGCACACGTCTTTCTGTGAAACGCCACGATAATATCGCTTGATTTCAAGCCATTGCAAAGCGATAATAAAAGTGCAATGGAACGTTGAAAAGGCTCGCGAGGATCGAATCATGCCGATCAAGGTCAAGTGCGAAGAGTGCGGGAAGCAGTTTGTGCTCAAGGACGAATTCGCCGGAAAACAGGGCAAATGTCCCGCGTGTGGAGAATCTCTGACGGTTCCCTCCTCCGAGAAGAAGACCGAAACAACGTCGAAGCAGAAGGCCTCCGACCCGAAATCGGGAGAGAAGAAATCCCCGCCCAAGAGTGAAAAAGAGACGAAGAAGGAACCGGCGCCCAGGACGCAAAAGAAACCCCAAGAGCAGGTCAAATGCCCCAATTGCGGGACGATGGTCGCCAAAGGCACCGTCGTTTGTGTGGCCTGCGGTACGAACATCCTGACCGGGGTGCAGGGCGCCACCCGCGTCGGCGGCTTCCGGTTTGCAGGGGCCGCCCGTGCGCTGCGCCTTCTGATCGGCCTGGGCATTGCCGCCGCAATCATTGCTGTGATTGTGCTTGTCGCGAGCAAGGCCCTCACCTCCTACAAGATTGCCGGCGTCGTCGCGGGCAACGAGCGAAGGGTCGTCAAGGACCTCGCGAAGATCGCCGGCGCGCAGAAGGCATTCCGGCGCAAGGCCCTTGTGGACCAGAACGACAACGGCCTCGGCGAGTACGGCCTGCTGGCGGAGCTGGTCAACGAGGTCTGCCTTCGCGATCCCGCCAGCAAGTTGACCTCGAAGAAGGGCGATCTGTCGTACGTCTTTGCGACCGGGGGCGCGGAGGGCGATGGCGCAGCGCGCTGCCAGGGGTATCGCTTCCGCATGTTCTTGGCCACTAACGGCGCAAAAGGCGGCGATGACCACACCCTCGGCGGCACACCTGAGAGGCCCGGCAAGATGTTGGATGACAAGGCCGCCGTGGAGCTTCAGGAAAAGTCCTTCATCTGCTATGCCTGGCCCGAGGTGCGCTACGCCGATGGAATTCATGCCTACATCGTCGACCAGAACGGCAAGGTGTATTTCACAAAAATGGATGCCCGACCATACGAGGGCGACGCGGGCCCCGATCCCGGCGCCGCCTACGCCGACAGCGTAGGGTTTGGCAAGGAGCTGACATCGGGGAAGGGGAGCGACGGCAACACCTGGGCGCCCATTCCCGACCCGGACACTGTCGCATGGAAGACGACGTTCGTGAGCGGTCTGCTTTTCGATCTGAACACGCCCTGGTTCACTCCAAACGCCGTGAAGGAGGCGAAGAAGGCCCCCGACACCGAGACGCGGTGCCGCGAGGTGCTGAAGAAGGCGGAATTGGCGAAGCAGCGCGAGCTCCAGGGGGACTGGCGGCGTGCAGAGCAGCTCTACGCCGACGGCCTTGCCAAGCTCGGGAAGGACACGTGGCCCGATAAGACGCTCGCACGAAGGCTTGAAATGAAGCTTACGGCGGTACGGTTCGTCCTTGCCGCCGGCAAACTGGAAACCGGCAAGCAATGGGCGGAAGCGCGGGAGGCCTACTGGAAGGCCATGCCCGACGTGAGCAACACCCGCTATGTGGAAAAGAGGCTGTTGAAGGCCGCCGAGGCGCGCAATGTCTCGGCGGCGAACAAGGCCGCTGCCACGAAGGTGCAAGGCGCCGAAAGGCGTGAGGCCGAGGCCAAACAATTCCTCGCAATCTGCGCCAAGTTCAAGAACCCGTATGCCTTGTGGGCAACCTATGACTACTACCTCTCCTCCCAAGACCACAAAAAACTCCACAAAGAGGCCCAGGAGAAGAAGGCAGCGATCGCGCAGAGGATCAAGACCGATCCGAAAGCCTATCCTCCCCCGCGCGTGGAACAGGGCAAGTCGTTCGATCTCATCCGCCTGAAAACCAAGAACGTTATCAGGGGGAAGGTGACCAAGCGTACGGACAAGACTCTCAAGGTGGAGGTCACCGACGTCGACGGCCGCACCGTGAACAGGCTCCTTAACATGGACGACGTGGCGCAGATCGAAAGAAAGGAGATCCCCGCAGCGGCGCTGAACAGAGAGGAGGCACAGGGCCTCTACGCCGAGGCGGTAAAACACTGGAGCCAGGGCATGTACGTGCACGCCCTCGCCGCCCTTGGAAAACTAAAATTCTACTTCAGCGATGCCGCCGTTGAGTCCGATGCGGCATTGCAGAAAAAATTGGCCGGCGCCGTGCTGGGCGAAAAGAAACTACCCGACAAACTCTCCCCTGCCGATTTGACCGCGGCCTCGGTCGAGGCCGGCGCGACTGAGATGTGCCCCTTTTGCCTCGGCAAGAAGCGCCTGCCCTGCCCATACTGCAACGGCACGGGGTTCCGGGCCGAAAAGACCCGCTGTCCCATCTGCAACGGCACGGGCAAGTGCGCCTGCTCGGTCTGCCGGGGGACACGTGTCCGGCAGGGCAACTGTGGAACATGCGGCACCCGAGGCACCATCGAATGCGTCACCTGCAAAGGCAAGGGCAAGATCCACCCCTACGTCCAGTGCACGGCCTGCAACGGCACCGGCCGCACAAACGAACGGTGCCCGAAATGTCGAGGCACCGGTCAGAACAGCAAGACCAGAGGGGTCTGCCAGGCGTGCGGGGGCAGCGGCAAAGTGCCCTGCAAGGTTTGCGGCGGCAAGGGCAATCGAGTTGACGAGGATATATGGGTCACCTGTCGAGATTGCAAGGGCACGGGGCGTATCCCCTGCCCGAACTGTGGGGGCACGGGCAAGGCCCCTGTCAACACCCCCTGTCCTCGGTGCAAGGGGAAGGGGAAATTCGACTGCCCCAAATGCAAAGGCGCCGGCCGGATTGATGGGAAGCCATGCCCTCTCTGCAAGGGCGCACGACAGATCATCTGCAATGCCTGCAAGGGAGTGGGCAAACCCATCTGCCGGGCCTGCAACGGCACCGGCAAGGAAACCTGCAAGACCTGCAAGGGTACCGGCGAGGTCAACGTAAGGTGCCGGCACTGTGACAAAAACCACACCATACCGTGCGGCCACTGCGGCGGCACGGGAAAGCGACGCGTAAGATAAACCCGGAAGGAAGACGCCGTACTCGATTGAGCATCTTCAAACCCTGCGATCTCCGAGGCGTCTACGGCGACGACCTGACCGACGACATCATGAAGCGCGTCGGCCAGGCCATGGCCACCCTTCTGATCCGGGACGGCGGCAGACCCAGCCCCACCATCCTCGTCGCCGGCGATCTGCGCACGAGCACCCCCGCACTCAAGGAGGGCCTCGTCGGGGGGATGGCCGCGGGCGGGGCAAAGGTCGTCGATATCGGCATCGTCCCAACGCCGCTCTTCTATTTTGCATTTGCAAAACTCCACTCCGATGCCTGCGCCACCGTCACGGCCTCCCACAATCCCCCGCAGTTCAACGGACTGAAGCTCTGCCTCTCATCCATGCCGGTTCGGCCCGACCAGATCGATCGCCTCGCCGAGATCGTGGCGAGCGGTGACTTCGAGACAGGGAAGGGGTCCGTGCGGAGGGAAGACTTCAGGCAGCGTTACGGTCAGTTCATTCGCGACCAATTTCGGGATCGTATGCCCCTTTGCGTTGCCGTCGATTGCGGGAACGGCGGCTACTCCGCCATCGCCCCACAGATCATGGCCGGCCTGGGCATCGACGTCATCCCCCTTTTCTGCGAGCCGGACGGGCGTTTCCCGAACCGCTCCCCCGATCCGACCCGCGACGCGCTCGAAGCGCTCTGCACGGCAGTGCGCTCGAAAAGGGCCGACTACGGCATGGCCTTTGACGGCGACGGCGACCGGGTCGTGTTCGTCGATAACAGGGGCCGAAAGGTGAACGTGGACAAGGCCATCGTCCTCCTCGGAAGACATACCCTCGCCACGCAGGCGCGACCGGGCGTTCGGGAGAAAGTGGTCTACGAGGTGAACTGCTCCCGCATCGTCCCCGAGCAGATCGAGGCACGCGGCGGCGAGCCGCTCCTCGAAAAGGCGGGCCATGCCTTCATCAAGACCCGGATGCTCGCCGAGGACGCCCTCTACGGCGGAGAGATCAGCGGGCATTTCTTCTACCGCGCGCTCCATGGCGGCGACGACGGGTTCTACTCCGGGCTCCTCATGGGGCAGATGCTCCTCCGCGAGGGACGCTCCCTCTCGGAGCTTGCGGACGACGTCCCGAGCTACCACATCAGCCCGAAGCTCCGCATGCCGTGCGACAACCGGAAAGCGGCCGAGATCGTGGAGAGGATCGCCGCCGGCGCCGGCAGGGACCAGCGCGTCCGCCGGGTGGACGGCGTGCGCATCGACTACGCCGACGGCTGGGGCCTCGCCCGCGTCTCCGTCACCGAGCCCGTCCTCAGCCTGCGCTTCGAGGCGGTCCGGGAGGGTCTCATGGAGGGCCTTGCCCGCCGGTTCCTCCGCCCCACGCCGGAGGTCCTCGACTTCGTGCTCCAGGAACTGAGCTGACCGCCTATCCCGCCTGCGCGCCCTCCGCGCTCGCCACCTGCCTCGTTGACTCGATTACGGTCTCCTCGATCTGGTGGATCGGCGACAGGATGCCGGTCTCCGGGTCGGTCAGTAGCATGTGCTTCGTCTCGTCCAGGTAGTCGGCGATGTTCTGGCGCAGGATCGGCTGTTCGATCTTTTTCGTGCGGTGGTGGTCGTAGATGTCCCACAGGATGATCCCCGCCCCAATGATCGGGCCGAGAAACTTGCCGCCCAGCTCCGCCCCGACCTTGCCGCCGGTCTTCGCCGCCAGCCTGCCCGCCGCCTTCGAGACCATCCGCCCGGAGACCTTCCGAGACACCCGCGTGGCCACGCGCCGCAGGCTGCCCTGGAGCACCTTGCCCAGCACGACGGCCGTCGCCACCGTCGAGACGGTGAGGGCCTTCATCGTGAGCGCCACTTCGCGGTTGCCCTCCACCCCCTCGGCGATCACCGCCATATCATGCAGGTGCCGCTCCCAGTCCGGCTTCGGGATGTTGTACTTCGCCGGGAGGACGGCGAGAGAGGACCGGAGGCGGTCCGCATAGACCTCCACCGACCTCTGCGCGATGCGCTCCATCTCGATCTGTGCGATTTGCGGACGAAGCACGCGCTTCGCAAATTCCTCCTGGAATTCCTCGGTCAGTCGTTCGGCGGCCGTCGGCCGGTCGCCGTCCCACCAGTGCAGGGCCTGGTAGCCGAGGCCCTTCAGGCCGAGGATTTGCTGGTTGAAGTATCCGAAGAACCACCCCAGAAATTCGTTATCCACCCGCCGCATCAGCCTCGCCTCCCACACATCGAGCGCCCTCGACGCATACACTTCCGCCTCCGCGTGCGCCTTTTTCATGGACGCGACGATTTCTGCGTCCACCTGCGCCCAGTCGATGGGCTTCGGTATCGACTTCGTTCGCACGGCATGTTCCCTGCCGCCGGCATGGCGCGACCTGCCGATGACCCCCCACCCCACACCGGCGAGAAGAATCACAATCACGAAAACCCAGATCAACCCGGTAATGGCCCGGAGCAGGTGGGCAAACGACAGGATCAGACCCGGCCTCTCTTCGCTCGACATAGGAATACCTCCTTCCCTTCCCCTCTATGGCGTGACGCTTGGCAACGGTCAAAGACGCGATCAGACAGATGTGTCAATTCAGTCTACACCACGAATGGGCGTAAGTCAAGTGGGATAAAATAATTATGTGACCAAGACAGGTAGATCGTTCCCTCCCTGGGCAAGGGCATGGTGGACTTCAAGGCATGCATCGAAACGATCAAGAAGGTGGGATACGACGGGTACGGGTCGCTCAATAGGGACGGTTATTCCCATGCCCTCAATGCAGCGAAGAAGGTGATTGGAACCCTCATCTGAGTGCGGGACAGGATCAGGAGAAGATCATCTTCTTGGCGATAAGCCCCACTACCACGGCCGCCACGGCAACAATGATCAGGACCCGAACCAGCGCGGCGTACTGATTGGGCGATGCAAGCTGCGAAATTACCCAGCCGCGGCTCCCCTCATGGATCAATCGAAACGAACGAACGCAGTTCGAGTCCGACCGGACAACCACGGTAGCAATCCCCTGCTCGGTGTGTTCTTCGGCGTACTTGAAGTTGCCCTCTTTGAAGTCATTCGCCACGAGAAAGGATCCCCACTCCCGGTGCAGGTTCACCGCCTTGGACATTGCCCTCTCGGCGCGCGATCGCTCCTCCGGCGTCATCCCCGTATACTTCTCCGGCATGAACTGGTCCTGCAAGTCCTCGCTGTAGAACCCTATTACGGCATCCATCAGGCGGCCCGCCGGCATCTCGTAGCTGTCCATCAGCGCTTGATACCATGCCGCCATCGTCTCCTTGGGCGACTCGGAATACCCCAGCGCGGACCCCATCGCAACAAGCAGACAAAGCATCAAGACCGGAAGTGTGAAACGGCGTTGCATAGAACTCTCCAATGCCCTCTCCGGAAGCCCCTCGGCCGAACCAATCCACAATACACATTCCACAAACACCTTACCACATCGCAGCCCTTTTGTCAATGCTCCGACTCATTTCAGGAGTTTTCCCATAACCCGCGAAGACACGCCGGAGACTCTGGGGAAACTCCTCCTACTTTTTCTCTTGAAAATGGCAGACGGCTTGTGATATTATGCTTTTTTAGCATTTGTCATACATTTCGGGGGTTCATAGTCTTTTTCAGAGTCATGAAGGCGCTCCTATTCGCCATGCCCGATACGATGCCGAACTTCCGTACCGGGCTCAATACTTGGCCAAACTTGGGCCTGTGCAGTCTTGCCGCATCCGCACCGGACCATGAAGTGGTCGTTGCCGATCTGTGCTGCCGACGCAAGGACATCCGCGCCGGGGTGAAGGAGGCGCTCGAAACCGTCAAGCCGCGCTTCGTCGGCGTGTCCGGGATGACCTTCCAGTTCAACACCATGTGCGGCGTCGCCCGCCTCGTCCGGGAGCATGATCCGGATATCAATATCTGCGCCGGTGGATACCACCCGACACTGATGCACAGGGAAATCGCCGACGGAGAGCAAAGCGATCTCTTCGATTTTCTCATCCGCCACGAAGGTGAACAGAGCTTCCCACGACTGCTTGACGCTCTGGGAAAAATCGAAAATCGAAAATCCAAGACCAAAAAGGGATTGGCCAACATCCCTGGCCTTAGCTTCCGCGACAACGGCCAGTGGGTCCACAATCCCCCGCCGAAGGCGCAGCTCGACCTGAACACCCTTGCCCTCCCCCGCCGCACGGCGCGGCTCTGGCCCCGGTTCGGGATCTACGGCAAACGCGTGGCCCTGGTCGAGACGTCGCGCGGATGCACCATGGCGTGCAAGTTCTGCAGCATGGCCGGAATGTACGGACGGACCTACCGAGAGTATGATCTGCAACGCGTGCTCGACGACGTGACCGCCGCGAGAAGGAACGGCGCGCGGTTCATCGGCTTCATCGACGACAACATCACGCTGAACATCCCGCGCTTCGATAAGCTGTGCGATATGCTCATCGCCGCTGGGCACGATGACATGCGCTACGTTGTCCAGGCCAGCTCCCACGGCATCGGCATGAATCCCGGGCTGGTTCGGAAGATGAGCCGTGTGGGATTCGCCATCTGTTTCCTCGGCATCGAGAACATCAACAGCCGCAACCTGAAGCTGATGCGGAAGGGAGACATCGCCGATAAGTCGCGCCGCGCCATCGAAAACCTGCACAAGAACAACATCATCTGCATCGGTGGAATCATCATCGGCCACCCCGACGACCGGGAGGAGGACATTGCCCCGAACTATGAGTTCCTCCGCGATCACGAGGTGGAATACTACCTCGACCAAATTATCTGCCCCTATCCCAAAACCGTCTCGCGCGACGACCTTCTCAGACTCGGCATGGTGACCAACCCCGACGACTACCGCTACTACAACGGTTTCTGGGCAAACGTGCGAACGAAACACCTCAGCAGCGATGATCTCCAGTTCCTAAAATGGAAATACCACCGACAGCATTCGCTCCGGTTCCGCCCGGAGCCGAAGACGGTCAGCCGCCGCTTCCCCATCTCCAGTCTGTTCCGCCGCTACGCCCTGCTCCCGTTTCGGCAGATGCGCGACCGGCGGAAATACGCCCACTTTACGGAATACGACCTCTACCGCATGAGCATCGACAAGGCGTGGCGCCGGAGCCAGTTCTTCACCGACAAACCGCCCTCCTCCCACCTGGACGTCGGCCACCCCCACCCCCTCCGCGAACCGAAGGAGCGGGGGAGGCTCGCCGTCGAAGCCGGACTCATCTGATTGCGGATTTGGGGCTTCGTTTGGGTCCACTTTGTGGTAAAATGATCCCTGTAAATCCCAACCGCAAATGAGACTCCTTGTCTCCTACGCGAGAATCCGATAGAATAGGGAAGGTAAGAGTGGATACGCTTGCGCGAGTCAAGCGACTTGTCCTCCGTCGGCAAGTACTGTTTACCGAGAAGGCAGAGGATGAGATCGCCGCCGGGGGGTTAACGCGTGATCTGGTGTACGAAGCGATCATCAATGCCTCGGAAATCAGCAAGAAGCTGCGCTCACGAAACCCCACGTCGGGAAAGCGCGAGATGCTGTATGTCATCAAGGGAGTAACATACGATGGCATCGAGATCTACACGAAAGGAAAGCTCCTCAGCCAAGAAGGGCGCGATGTCTTCTATGTCCTTATCTCGTCGAAGAGGTCGACTGATGTCTGGTAAGAAGATCAGAGCCAAAACCTCAGAACCCCTCGAATGTCCCGAATGCGGCGCCATGGCCCTACGTCGTGCCGTCGGTGACTGCCGCCTCCGGGATGGCACCATCGTCCCGAAACTCAAGAGGCTTCGCTGCAAGAAATGCGGCGCGAATCTCTTCGATGACGAGGCCATGGCGCAGATCGAGAGCGTTCGACAAGCTGCAGCTCATAAGACATAGCACACGTGCTCAAGGCTCGATCTCGTAGACGCGCGCGTCGACGGGCTTGAGTGCGGCACGGGTTGTAGGCAGCCCGTGTACGGTAGCGGATACGGCATGCAGGCAAGCATGCCACGCACCGCATGAACATCGACAAGGCGTGGCGCCGGAGCCAGTTCTTCACCGACAAACCGCCCTCCTCCCACCTGGACGTCGGCCACCCCCGCCCCCTCCGCGAACCGAAGGAGCGGGGACGCCCCGCCGTCGAAGCCGGACTCCTCTGATTGCGGATTGGTCGTCTTGAATTGCACGAATGGGGTGTTACACGTTATACACACCGCACATCCACATGTGGGGCTTCACACCGGAAGGACCACAATATGTGGCATGGAGCTCGTTCGGTACTTTTAAATGTGCACCCCCTATTAACACCACAGCTCCGGCAGTCAGAGCCGGGCCCGCTTTAGAGCCTATCCAAAACCCTGTTGTCGCAGGCTTTATGCCTGCGGTCTTCGTCGCAGACCCTTGAACACCCGCGGATTCCCGCGTACGCGGAAATGACGAAGCGATGACACCGCGGAGGTCATGGGAAAACTCCTCGTCGTTTTTCCCCTTGAGGATTCCAGTGGCAATGGGTATATTTAGACAGCGCTTGAACTCCCTGAATATGGAAACGCAAGGAACTTGACATGAAACAACACCGAATGCTGCTGTGTGCAACGCTTCTCTTTCTGCTCCTTTCAGGCATCCGGCCTGCGCCGGCGGATTACGTCGGCGGCAAGCTCATCGTGCGCCTTGTTGATGAGTCCAGTATTTTCATTGAGGACTTCGGCAATGGCAAGCCGGAGATCAGGGTGCACGGCAAGGTCGAAACAACCGAGGAGGGCGCGAAACAGCGCATCCATCGCGACGACCTCGGCATCGAGCTGGATATGGACTACGTCATCAACCCGGGGCGGGTCGAGGTGAACGGTCGTCTCAGCGATACGACCGGCAAGGACCGGGCGATTATCGTCAAATTCGCCCTGCCCCTCGATGCCCGGGGCTGGACGTGGTGGGACGATATCCGCACATCGCGAAAGATTGAAGACGCCGGCGCGTATCACAACTGGACCACGCACGGCGACAGTGGCGGGAGGCACTCGGTCTATCCCTTCTCGTGCGTGAGCAAGGATGTGGGTGTGTGCATCGGCATTCCCCTGGATACTCCGATCATCCACCGCATCTCATATGACCCGGAAAAGAAGCGATACCAGATCGCCTTCGATCTCGGCCTGAGTCCGGACATGGGCAAGTCGCCCTCCGCCGCGAAGTTCAAGTTCATCATCTACGGCACCGAGGGCAAATGGGGATTCCGCGCCGCAGCGAAGCGCTACTACGAGATCTTCCCCCAGTCTTTCGACTGCCGCGCCAAGCGCCAGGGCATCTGGCAGCCGTTCACCAAGATCAGCAAGATCGAAAAGGCGGAGGACTTCGGTTTTGGCTTTCAAGAGGGCGCAAGCGATGTGGGTTACGACGACGCACACAACATCCTGAGCTTCGTGTATGTCGAGCCGTGGAGCCTGCGCTTCTACCTGCCGCCCGACGTCAAGAAAAAGCCATCCCCCAAAGAGGCGTTGGAACACCCCGCCGTGAAGGACAAGCAGGCCGAGAAGGTCGCCATCGCCAAGACGTGCGGCATCTACACAAAGGACGGGAAGTACTCGACGCGCATGTACACCGCCGACTGGGCCCGGGGGAAAACGGTCTACGACTTTATGGTCAGCGCCGATCCCGAGGTGCCCGGCAAAATCACAAAAGCGAAAGTGATGGACGAGCGGATCTTCGGCCGCTTCGAGAAGGAAGAGGCCCAAGGCAACATCCTCGACGGCGTCTACTTCGACGGATTCGGCGAGTGGCGCGGCCCAAGCGAGAATTACCGCCGAGACCTCTGGCGCGTGGCGGACTTCCCTCTTACGTTCAGCTACGACACGAAGAAGCCGGTGCAGCTTACCTGCTTTACCGTGTACGAATATGTCGCCCACATGGCGCGAAAATTGAAGCCGAAAAAGAAATTCCTGATGGCAAACGGATTCATGACCCGGTTTCCCTTCATGGCGCACTACCTGGATGTGGTGGGCAATGAAATCCATTGGATGAAACGCACCGGCGCCGACGACGCCTACCTCGACATCCGGCGCACCATGGCCTACCAGAAGCCCTTCCTGCCCCTGAACAACGAGGACTTCACGAAATTTCGCGATCGCGAAGTTGAAAAGTACTTCACCAAGTGCCTCTATTATGGCTTCCTGCCCTCCATGTTCAGTCCCGGCGCGTCGGCGCACGACAACTTCTGGAACACGCCGGAGTTTCATAATCGCGAACGGCATCTCTTCAAAAAATACATCCCCACCATTATCAAGCTCGCCGAAGCGGGATGGGAGCCGATCACACATGCCACATCAGAAGACCCGAATATCCGCGTGGAACGGTTCGGAACGGCTGTCGCAAGGGACGTCCAGATAAGCGTTTACAACGACACGGACGCCGACCGGAAATTTGACATCAAGATCGACACGAAGGCCCTCGGCATCGACACGCAGGACAATATCATCTACGACCTCGTGAGCCACCACGAGCTCGAAGGCAAGGACGACTGGGGCAAGCTCCGCGTTCGCGGCACACTCCCGCCGCGCGGGGTGGCAGCCCTGTGGCTGACGAGCAAGGACCGTGCGGCCGGATACCATGTGGCTCTGGCGCTAAACTACATCCGCACCATGTGCAACCGCATCGCAGGCGAAAAGATGTCCGACGCGGACAAAAAAACGGTCACGGCTCAACTCAAGGAGATCGCCCGGCAGTTGCGCATGTCACCGTTCGACGACAAAGTGTTGGCGGCGCAGACGGTGAAGGTCTGCCACTTGTGCAAGGAAAAAGGCAAGTGCGCGCGGGGGCTCATGGTGGACATCCATGACCTCGGCAAGCGTATCTCTCTGGCGCAAATGATCCTCTCGGGAGTACACATCGAAATCGCCGGCGACCGAACCGCCCCGGCAGGGCGCTCGGCGAAGGCCGTGCTCAAGGTCAGCAACCAAGGCAAGGCCAAGCTGAGCGATGTGAAGCTTGCCCTGATGGCCGGGGGCGAGTTGAAGGCGGTGGGCAATGCATTGCTCACTTCGATCCAGCCCGGCGAGGTGCGCGAGTTGGACATGGCCGTCCCCGTGCCGAAGGACGCGCGGCTCGGCGGGTATCTGCCACTGATGGCAACACTCGTCGCCGACCGCGAGGCGCGACCGTTTATGGTTTGCGTGGACTCGTCACTCGTCGTCTCGCCGCTGTGCGATGTGACGGTGACACGATGCGAGGACGGGCCGAAGTTCGTGGCGGCGGTTCAGAACAACGCCCGCAGCAAGATCGCTGGCAAGATCACACCCAAGCCGCCGGCCGGATGGACTGTCGAGCCCACCGAAGTCGCGGTGGCACTTGATGGCCTTGCCTCAGGGAAGTACGAGTTCGCCTTCGTGCCGCCGAAGGCAGCCACGGCAGGAATCGTGCAGGCGAAGGTCGTTGCCTCGATCACAGGCATGGCAAAACCTTTCGAGCAAGACCTGACCTTCGGCTATGCGCCGACCGAGTTGAACCTGCTGAAGAACGGCGGCTTCGAGAAGGGCAAGGAGTCGTGGGAGCCGTACGAGAAGGGCTTCGACATCTCGCTCGGCGGACGCAAGGGCGGCTCATGCCTGAAGTGCGAGAACCCCTACCCCATCGAGTTCCGCGGCGCATCGCAGGAGGTGACGCTGAACCAGAAGAAGGCCACGCCGCTCCTGCTCTGCGGCTGGAGCAAGGCGGAAAACGTGAGCGGGGGGAAGAACCACGACTACTCGGTGTATGTGGACATCCGATACGCCGACGGTACGCCGCTCTACGGCCAGACCATCGACTTCGCCCCCGGCACACACGACTGGGAGTACGCCGAGGTCCTCATCGAACCGACCAAGCCGATCCAGAGCCTGCGCCTCCACACCCTCTTCCGCCGGCATTCGGGCAAGGTGTGGTTCGACGACATTCGCGTTTGCGAAGTGGGAAGATAACGGCGGTCAGGACTCCTGCTTCGCAGACGGTCTGCGGTAGAGCAGGCAGAGCAGGATGAGCACCACGAGCAGGAAGACGCACCCCAAGAGGCCGTCTACGATCTGTTTGGTGCCGTAGAGCCAGGGGGGATGGCCGATGCCGAGGTAGAGGAGCTTGGCGGAGGTCTTGAGGGCGAAGACCCAGGAGGCGTGGAGCGCGATGGGGAGATAGAGCGCGCTGGTCCAGCGATATGCATAAGCAAAGACCATTCCGAGCAGGAACAGCCCCAGAAACGCCGGGATGATCGTGGGGTCGGTGACGAGCGGCGTGAAGCAGACCTCCAGCGCGCGAAAGCCGATCAGCCAGTCGCCGCCCATCCCCACCGGCACGTTGGCCTTGAAGAAGTGGAGCAGCGAGTAGAGCACGCTCGACAGCACCGCCGCAAAGAGGAACCGCATGTCCTTCATCAGCGTTTGCAGCACGACGCCCCGAAAGAGGGTCTCCTCGAAGAGGCCGATGCAGGCCACCGCCAACAGGAATTTCGCAATGTTGGAAATTAGCCCCGAGGCATCGATATCCGTCCGCCACATCGTCGCGCCCAGGAGGTAGAGGATCGCGAGGAACGCGGCCATCGAAACCATGCCGATCCCCGCACCGGAGGCAAGGTCCCTCCACCAGCCCTTCCTGCATAGATAGCCCTGCTTGGCAACCGACCCGATCTGCAGTGCGCGGCCCATGGCGATGAGGACGATGATCGCCGAGACCATGAGCGTCCGCCGGAAGACTTTACCGAAGCGATAGGTTTTGGTAACCTCGTCGTAATGGAGTTTGTCGGCCAAGCCCTCGCTCTTCTGCACGCGTCCATCGACGTAGAGCTTTGCGATCGGCGATAGCACGCACGCAAGCAGGACGATGGCGACGAAGGCCAGGATGAGTTTCTGATACGGTTTCATGGGGGGGGGATTATATCAGATGGGAGAGGGTTTGAGAAGCCTTTAGTCCCCGGCGACGAAGGACACGCCCCAGCCCCGCCGTGCCGCGGCGCGGTTTTTCAGGACTTTCCCCGAATGCGGACGGGATCAAGCGTAATCACTGTCGGTCATTTGGTTTGCGAAACTCGGCTTGCGGAACCCACGCCCTGCCATTGTGAGGAGTCACGCGCTTCGCGTGATAACGAAGCCTGTTTGCGTGCGACGCACAGGCAGGCAATCTCATCAAACGAGGCCGATTGGAGGGGTGAGATTGCATTCTCGTTCCGAGGCACTGCCTCGGAACGGGCGTCAGGCTCTGCCTGACTCCTTTCGCAGCAAAGAGGCGGAGCCGAACGGCTATGCCGTCCCGAGGCGCCTCGCGATGACACGGTAAAGGTAATGGGGAAACCTCCTCGACAGTTTGCTGCTTGACAAGAGACATGGTTTTGGTTTAGACTAAATAAGCATATAATGTAAAAGAGTACATGCGCTGGCAAGCGAACGTTTCACCCCTTGAAGCATGAAGGATGGCCAGAAACGCAAAGGATTGCTTCTGGATTTAGAGTCCAAGTTCCCATGACCAGTCTCAAAGCACACCGCTTGGTCTTTGCCCCGGTAATTGCTTGCGCCATCGCATGCACATGCTTGTTGGCAGAGGATTCCTTGCTTCTTGGGCCGGGCGATACAATCCAGATCTATGTAGCGGGCGTGAAGGAACTGGAACAGAAGTTGACGATCCCGGAAGAGGGCATTTTTGCGTTTCGGCCGATCGGCGTGATCTCCGCAACCGGCCGCACGGCCAGGCAGATCGAGGAAGAGATCACCAAGAAGCTGGCCGCGGGGTACGTAAAAGATCCCCAGGTCACCGTGGTGGTCCTGGAGGCCGCGAGCCGATACGTCATGGTGATTGGCTCGGTAGCGAAGCCCGGGCCGGTGAAGGTTCGGTCAAAGATATCGATGTTGGAGTTGCTATCGCACGCGGGCGGGCTCAGTGAGACGTCAAGCAAGGAGGCGATCATCATTCGGCGAAAGATACAGGGCAAAGCCGAGCATAAGGTGACTCGAGTGTCCCTGATACCGCTTCTAAACGGGGACGTGAGCAAAGACGTTATGCTGTCCCCCGATACGATTGTGATATTCCCCTCGGTGGAGGAGATGGCGGAAAAGGTGAACGTTTTGGGGTGCGTGCACAACCCCGGGGCATTTGCCCTTGTCAAGGGAATGCGGGTTGTTGACCTCATTGCGCGGGCGGGGGGGCCGAACCAGTACGCGGGGAACCTGCTTACGATCATCCCGTCCGGGAAGCGCCAGGGCGGGCAGGCAAGCGCAACGAGGTCCTTTGATCTGGAAACGGTGCTTGCGGGCAAGCAGGCCGCCGACTTCGAGTTGATGGCCGGTGACACGATCATGATCCCTTCGTCCAAACAGCTTCTGATGAACTTCTTCATCATTGGGCATGTAAACAAGCCGGGGATGTATCCGTGGCGGGAGAGGATGACCGTGCTCAATGCCATCTCCATTGCCGGCGGGTTGACGGATCGAGGCACAACAAACGGCATACAGATTATCAAGGAAGGCGGGGCGACCAAGCAGGCGCCGCTGAAGGTGGACACGAGCCATCAGGTTGAGTGCGGTGATACGATTGTTATACCGGAGGGTTGGTTCTAACCGGGCCCTTTTTCCGGGATCGGGTGTCAAGTCTGTCGTCAGTGGCAGGCGCTATGTTTCTGGAAAGTCGGAGCGTGAACGCAAGGATCGGCGCCAAGGAGCAGGGGAGACGGGCGAGCGGACGTGTTGCTGTCTTGGGCGCGTTTGGGCTCATGGCTGCTGTGCTGCTTGCGATGGGGACAACATTTTCCCTGCCGGCAACTGCGCAACCGGCGCCAAGACGTTTCACCCCCCAGAGCACGGCGACACAGCGGTTCAAGAACTGGCGCGGAGCGGAGCGTCTTCCCAAGGTCGACCTGTCAAAAGAACCGAAGACGGGAGAGGGGACGTATCCGCAAACGGAACTCGCCGACTTTGTCAGGGTGCGGGGCGGGGTTGGCTATCAGATGGAGTTTTCGGACAATATCTTTCTTGTGAGAGGAGGCGAGATACCGGGGCGCCACAAGCGGCCGGGCGACGTGTTTCATGTCATCTCGCCCAACGTTCACATGGAGGTGCCGGGTATCCTCGCCCCGATAATCGTTGACTACAACGCCGACATCACCCGGGCGGGCAGCTTCCATGAATTCGACGCAGACGAGCATTACCTTTCGGGGATCATGGACGTGAAAGTCGGCCATGGGTTTGGATTTCGCGTCAGGGACTCCCTGTCCCACGAGATGTCTCCGCCGACTTTTCCCAGCAGGCGGTCGATGTGGGTGGACCCGGCTACCGGGGGCGTGCGAGAGTATAATCCTGCCACGGAAACCCGGCACCTGCTGAACTACTTCTGGACGAATACGGCGGAGATCGTGGGGTACTATAAGTCCCGGAACAAGCTGAGGATCGAGGGCCGATTTGTTCATGATCTCGCGCGTTTTGATGCGCGGCGCAACTGGGAGGCGAACTACGACATTGTGACGGTAGGCGGGGAGTTATCCTACAAAATCCTGCCTCGGGTGAGTCTTGTGTCGGAGTATTATCACGACTGGGACCCCTCCAGAAGGAGAGAACATGACCATCTTGCCGGCGGCTTCGAGTGGGACATAAGCGCCAAGCTGAACGGCCGAGTTCTGGCGGGATATGAGTGGTATCATCTTCTGGACGGCCACAATGTCGGTGGATGGGTCGGGCATGCTGAGCTTACGTACGACATCACCAGCAAACTGCGGTTTGGCTTCTACGGCGATCATAGTATTGTGGAAACGACCACCCTCGAGGGGGGCGTCAGCAAGGCCAATTTCGAGTCGACCTCGTTGTCTCTGGACGCGCTGTACCGGTTCACCCGGAAGTTGGACTTCCTGGCTGGCATAGCCTATATCCTTGACGACATAGGGGAGCCGCCGGGGGCGACGAACGAGCTGTGGGTCGCCAGCGCCGGTATTCGGTGGCGACCTCGAGAGCAGTGGTCCTTTGAGGGGCGGTACCAGTATCAGAAGTACGGCCCGTATGCAAGAGAGGGTTGTTTTGAGGAAAACTTGTTCACCTTGAACGCCATCTACGGCTTTTAGCGGAAGCAGGGCTATGATGAACAGGGCAAAGGTGTTTGTGTTGAATGCGTTGGTCTTGGCGACGGTTTTCGCACAGGACAAACCGAAAGGAAAAAAACAGCCCGGAGTTGGGGCAGACGGGCAGGCAATGGCCCCCACGCGGATCGTCCTTGAGGAGAAGCAGGTTACGGCGAGCATCAAGCCTGTGGAAGTGGAGATGGAGAGTGGGGCCCGTGTGCGGCTTCGGATGGGCGCTCAGGCGCTCCTCACGAAATTCGAGATGTCCGACAGCAAGGGCAAGATGCTCGAAGGGGTGAAGATCAGCGAAGGAGAGGTGGAAGTGGATTGTCCCCCCGGCGGGAAGCTGAACGTCTGGGTGCCGGATGGGGACATCGGCGTCGAAGGCGGCGAACACTCGTTCTTCGTTGTTAAGGATGGGTGGCGGCAGGTGTGTCTGGAGCCTATCGCGTTCGTGGACGAGAAGATGACGGGCGCGAAGTGGCAGATGCGTGGGCAGCAAAAGGCCCGGGTCGAGAGGGCACAGCGATGCGTTCTCATTACCCATGAGAAGGATAGCCAGGACAGGATATACGTCTGGGTCCCAGCGGGTTGGATCGTGCACACGCTGAAGGGGGAAGACCTTAAGAGCGAGGAAGAGAAGGTTTTCTCGGGACGAGGAGTCGACGATCTGCCGGACCAGAAACCGCTGAAACTGCCGATGATCGTGCGACTCGATCCCGCAGACGCCGTTTTGATTGTGCCCCCCGATCTGCCCGCGGCAAGAGAACAAGTGGAGCACGTGGTTGAGCCGCCCCAGAGGGTGATCGTTTCACCCATCGGCCCCGTCTCCCCTGTGCGCTGAGGGAGTACCTTATGCGCGGGGGGGGGCGCGATTGGAGCTTGAGAAAGACACGTGCGAATAATGGAGATGATCCAGGGCAGAAGTAGAGCCGAAGGAGGCCGTGCGTGGGACCGGACCCGGCGCTGTGGTCGCGTCTTGCGCCGTCGCGCATGGCTGATCCTCGCCGTTGTCCTTGTGGGTGTGGTCGCGGCGCTCGTTCTGCTCGCCACCGCTCCCAAGCGCTACTGTGCCAGGGGACGACTCCTGTTCACGGTTTCCGGCGGGCGCATCCCAACCGATGGAAAGGCTGCGTCCCCAGTCGGCGGCGCGGCATTGGAGTGGGACATGCCGACGCAGATGGCATTGCTCAAGACACGTTCCCTCGCCGAAGCGGTGGGCAGGAAGCTGAAGATGGCGGACAAGTGGGAGTTTGAGGCCGATCCGCCCGGATACGTATCTCGCGCCGTCCTGGCCGTTCAGTCCTGGATCAAAGGGACGATCGAGACCACGTACGGCAAGAGGATATCCGGGCAGGAGAGCGATCTGGACATTCCGGGGGAAATCATGGATCGGGTCGGTGTGACGGGCGGCGCTGACGGCCGGACAATTGAAGTGTCGTTCGTGGGGAGCCACCCCGAGAAGATCGTCCGGATTCTGGACGTGCTGATGGAAACATTTATCGAGATGGACACCGAAAGGCGCCGCAGCCGCGCTAATGAGGCCCTGGAATGGTTCCAGGCCAAACGGCACGAGCTCCAGGCGGCCATAGCACAACGCGAAAAGCAGCTTGGAAAGCAAGCCAAGAATGGAAAGCCGACCACCGCCTCCGGCGAGAAGAAGGGAGAGGACGTTCTGGCCGCTGAGAAGCTCGAGAGGTTGAGCCATGCGCTTGCCGAGGCGGAGACGAGAAGGATCCAGGCCGAGGTGCTGTACCAGCAGTTGCTGAAGGACGACGAACTTTGCGAGAACCCACCTCGTGGCGCGGGGGGCGGGGGAATCCAAAGGTTGAGGGCCAGGCGTGACGAGTTGGTTGCGCGCCGGGCTGTGCTGGCGGGAAAGTTCGGGGGGAAATGGCCCGAGGTTGTGAAAACCGACTCGGAGCTTGCCGGTGTGAACAAGCAGATTGAGGCAGGGAAGAAGAAGGTGCTGTCCTCCGCCAAGGCGGCTTGCGATCTTGCGAGAGAGAAAGAGAAGCGGCTGCGGGAGGCCGTCGAGCGACAGAAGCAGCACGTGGTGGCGCTGGGTCGCAAGGCGTTGCAGTCCAGAGAGATCGAGCGGGAAATCGCAGCGACCGAGAAGATGGCCGACCTGCTTCTGGCGAGCGCCAAGGAGGTGCGCGGGGGCGAGGCGGCCGACAGACGGCAAGTCATCATTGCCGCACCGGCTCAGTTGGCTGGCAAGGTGGAATCTCGGAGAGACAAAGTGGCGGCAGCTTGTCTTGTCGTGTCTGCTATCCTCGTGGGCATTGGACTGGCGCTCCTCGTCGAAAGACGCAATGGGGCCATCCGAGCCGAGGACGATATCGAGACTCGTCTTGAGGTCCGTGCGCTTGGTTCTATCGCGCGGGCGAGTCCCGATCTCACCGGGAGCAACGACTGTGCCGTGCCGTTGGTCACCCAGGCCGAGCCAAACTCATTGTTCTCCAAGCAATTCCAGGAGCTCACTGTCATTTTGCTTGCACAGGTCTTTGACAATGGGCAGAAAACAGTCTGCGTCACGAGCATATCCCGCGAGGAGGGGAGGACAACCGTGGCGGCGAACCTTGCCATTTGCCTGGCCCAACTCGGCAGGAAGGCGCTGCTGGTTGACTCCGATATGGAACGCCCGTTGATCCACAAGGCGTTTGGGCTGGAGAAAGGACCTGGGTTTGCCGAGATCGCTCGCCGGGGCGGCGCCGACATTCATACTGTGATACAGGGGGCAGGTACGCCCAACCTGGCGATTGTGACGGCGGGGAGCAGAGGGCAAGAAACGGGCGAACCTTCTTCTCCGGGCGCCGATAGACTTGGGCGGGTTTTGTCTCGGGCCTCGGCGGAGTTTGACGCGGTGGTTGTCGATAGCGCGCCCATAGACCATATGGTGGATGGGCTGGATATAATCGGTGCATCGGATTCGGTTCTTGTGGTTATGAGAAGCGGAGCCGTACCAAGAAGGGCGGCGCGCAGCGCCATTCGACGGGTCGAGAAGGCCAATAGCAATCTGGTCGGTATTGTGCTGAACGAGAGTGATTCAGGCGGGACCGTTTGTGATGCCTCGTGTCGCAACGGGACGGAGGAGCCGAGGTGGACCCAATGATCAGCAGCCATGCCCTTGAGACCGGCAGACATGACCACAAGCCCGCCGGCGAGTGTACTTTGCAGTGTGCGGCGAACAGGGGTGCTGCGCCGGTCGTGCAGGAAGCCGCATGGTACGCCGTTCACACGAGACCTCGCCACGAGAAACAGGTGGGAGAACGGCTGAAGGCGAAGGGGCTTGAGGTCTTTCTTCCCCTCATCCGGCGGAGCCGTGTCTACGGCAAGCGGCGGGCGGAAGTGGACGTACCCCTTTTTTCGTGCTATTTGTTCGTAAAGTCGCCGTCGGATCGGCTGCTCGATGTCGGCTGGACCCGCGGTTTGATACGCATACTCGGCGCGGGAAACGGCAGGTATAGCGCCGTGCCGCGCGATCAGATTGACAGGCTCAGGACGGCCCTCGACACGGGATTGAGTCTCGATCCACATCCCTATCTGGAACAGGGACACAGGGTGCGCGTGAAGTCCGGCCCCCTTGCGGGCGCCGAGGGCGTTCTGGTGAGAAAAGATCGACACCACCGGCTGGTGATTGCCATCGACCTGATTGCCAAGGCGGCGTCGCTGAGCATCCGAGCCGACGATGTCGAGCCCCTATAGGCGTACGACGCGATCCGGCGGATTGGATTGCGATGTGGAGTCGTCTGCAAAAAGGCACGCAGTCGAGACGGCGGAGCTGTGTACAGGGTCTCCGCGCCGGGGATCGACGCGCAACCAGAGGAGATCGCACTGTGCCAGGAGGCCATCCGCTCGTAGGAGTACAAGCCATCGGCGGTTCGGGTCCTCTTCGCCGAATCCAAGCCAACGATGAGAGAAAAAAACGATGAGCATGGAACCAGAGGAAAGAGACTACGATCAGGGCCATAAGGCGGGAGGCCGGTCCATTGAAGAGCAATGGCTGTCTCCGCGGTATCATTTGTACGTCCTGCGCAAGCGGATCGGGGTCATACTCCCGCTCGTTATTCTGGGTATGGTGTTAGGGGTATTTTTTGTTGCAAACACAGAGCCGATGTATGGGGCTAAGGCCCAGCTTCTGTTCTCGGTCGGGCCGCCCAGCTCAAGAGGGGAGGTGGTGAACAAGGACTATGCCGGTGTGGGGCTGAGTACGATCTGGGAGCAGGATGCATACATCGCCACGCAGATAGAGCTATTGAAGGGCAGGGGGTTGGCCGAGGAGGTGGTGCGGAGACTGCGGCTGCAAGACAACGAGGAATTTTGGGGGGCGCGTGGGGGGGTGATTCACAGGGTCCGCGCCTTTGTTTCCGGGTTGATTGGAAAAAGCGCAGAGACGACACGACAACCAGCGGACATCAACACGGCGATTGGCTTGTTTCTCAGCCGCATCGATGCGACAAGGGTAAAACAAGGCCGAACGTCGGACAGCAGGATCGTCACCGTTACTTTTGAGGGGAGCGATAAAGAAACCGTCAAGAACATCCTTAGTACGACGCTGGACGTGTTCAAGGAGCAAGACAGGAAAAGGCGCTTCAAAGCGGTGAGCGAAGTGCTGTCATGGTTGGGAGAGAAACAAGGGGATGTGCAACTCGCCGTCAAGAAGGCGGAGGACAAGGTCCAGGAGTACATTGAGAAAGAGAACCTGGCGGTCATCCCCCAGCAGTTTCAGGGCGAGGTGTACTCTGTGGACCAAGAGAAACTGGTCAAACTCAATACGGCTATCGTGGAGGCAAGCACTCAGCGGATTCAGGCAGAAACGCTTTATCGGAGTTTGGAGGAGCTTGCCAAGAAAGATCAAGCCTTTCCCAACGAACAAGAGAACATCGTAGTCCAAGAACTCAAAAGCCGGTATGCCGGGTTGGAGGTCAAGCGATCCACACTGGGCAAACGCTTTGGCGAGAAATGGCCTGAGGTCCAGGACATTGACAATGAAATGACGGCCATCAAGAGGCAGATCCGGGAAGAGCGCAGGAAATCCCTTGACGCCGCGAGGGCCGCCTATGAATTGGCCAAGCAGCGGGAAGGTCAACTAAAGCAGGCGTTAACGCAACAGAAAGCAGCGACCATCGAACTACGGCGAAAAAGCGTGACCTACAGGATGTTGAGGGGGGAAGCCAAGGCGAATGAGCAGTTATTCGACATGCTGGTTGAAAACGCCAAGGAAGCGAACATTGCCCAGAGCATAGACAGAAGCCAGATCGATGTCGTGACACCTGCTTACATCGCCGGAGAGAAGGCGGTGGCGCGGGCCAAGAAGAAGGCCTTGGGTATCGTGTTCCTATTCATTGCAGGGGCCTACGTTCTCGCCCTTTCTCTCGAAATGCTTAATCCCACCCTCCAAGTCGAAGAGGAGGTCGAGAACCAGCTCGGGGTTCGAATCTTGGGTTCAGTCACGGCGATTGACAGGGATACCCTCGATGGCAATGGCAAGTATTTTTCCGTTCTTCCGCGCGACCATCCCAGATCGATTTATGTGGAGCAGTTCCGGCGAATCGCCACGAATACTCTTGCACATGCGCTCAGCAAGGAGAGGAAGGTCCTGCTCATCACGAGTGTGCTTCCTCAGGAGGGCAAGTCGTTCGTGGCAGCGAACCTTGCGGCCTGTTTGGCCAGCATGGGGAAAAGGACGTTGCTGATCGATGCGGATATGCACCAACCGAAACAGAATGAAGTGTTCGATTGCGAGGAAAACGTGGTGTCGGCGGTTCCCCTTCACGAATGCCGAGTGGGTGCGGAACGGCCCCGCAGAATGGGCTTCGCCGGACTTCTTCAGAACGGCGCGGTGCGTGACGATAGCATAATTCGGACCAATGTACGCAATCTGTCATTGCTTGTGGCCGGAGAGAGGGACGCGCGCCGCCAGGCCACGCCTTTCCCTCTCGGCCGTGCGAGATCGATATTCGCGGAGCTCAAGAAGAACTTCGACGCAGTCCTCCTGGACTGTGCGCCGGTCGGCGTGGTGGCGGATGCGCTCGCCCTTTCGCAGGTTGCGGATGGCGTTCTCCTTGTCTTAAAGAGCGGGAACCTTAGAACATCGGCAGGGCGCCACTTGCTCCGCCAGATGGAGAATGCGAAGGCTAACGTCGTGGGGTTGATCCTCAATGCGGTCCCCCCAAGACTGCGCGGGTTCCGGTACTACTACGAATATAACTATTACTATCCGAATCGCTTTTATGGGTACTATGGCGGCGACGAGGATGGACAGTCCGGGGAGGGCGGGAAAATAAAGACCAAAACCAAGGCAAGAAAAAAGAGGACAGGTTCTGGCGTTGATGGAAATCGGTCCGCACCATGAGGCCGCAAGACCCGTGACAACTGTGAATAGCCCAATGGAAGTCTCCGTGGTCGTGCCGGTGTACAATGAAGAGGAGAACGTCCTTCCCCTCTGCGCCAGCATCAAAGCGGTGCTGGAAAAGGAAGTGGCTGGGCCGCACGAATTGATCTTTGTGGATGACGGCAGTTCAGACGGCACGTTTGACCGGCTGCAGGAAATCCACGAGTCGTACGAGCATGTGGCCGTGATACGCTTCCGGCGCAACTTTGGCCAGAGTGCGGCCATGAGCGCCGGCTTCGACTACGCTCGCGGCAAGGTAATCATCCCAATGGACGGAGATTGCCAGAACGACCCTGCCGATATTCCCCGTCTTCTGGCAAAGCTCGATGAGGGCTATGATATTGTCAGCGGCTGGCGGAAAGAACGAAAGGACGGACTCCTGTCCCGGAGATTTCCCTCGGTAATAGCCAACTGGCTGATCGGGAGGGTTGGGGGGATCCGATTGCACGATTACGGATGTACACTGAAAGCATACAGGGCAGATGTCATCAAGACGGTCAACCTGTATGGTGAAATGCACAGATTCATTCCTCTGCTGGCCAAGTGGGCCGGGGCGAAGATTACGGAGATACCGGTCAAACACCATCCACGCCGAGCGGGCAGGACCAAGTACGGGTTGTCCAGAACCGTTCGTGTGGTCTTGGATCTTGTTACTGTGAGTTTCCTTTTGAGGTTTATGACCCGTCCCCTTCAGATCTTCGGATTGTTTGGTTTGGGCGCCCTTTTCGCCGGTTTCGTCTCGGGCGCCGCCACCGTGTTCTTGAAGGTCGTTTCCGGTGTGGATATGACCGGCAACCCATTGCTGCTTCTCACGGTGCTGCTGTTCATGGGGAGCATTCAGTTCGTTTGCATTGGCCTTCTCGGAGAGATTGGCGTTCGAACCTACTACGAAAGCCAGAGCAAACGGCCCTATTTCATTCGCACGATCCTTGGTCCCGGCGGCAAGGATGTGGGCCGCAACAAGGGTTGACCCTCTGTGTATCAACCGCAGCCGTGCCGTATGGGAAAGGAGTTTCCGAGTACTTTCTTCGATTGGCCCCTCGATAAAATGAGACCGCGAGCCTGTCAGGGCTTTCAAACCGTTGCCATAGAGAGAAGGGCTCTGCACCTTCTGGGCGGTCGGCCGGGATTCATTACGGACATCGACTGGTGGAGCGCTACGGCTCCGCGTCTTCTGATGTACTTCGCTTCTCTTTACCTGCTTCTTCCCGGGCAGGATTCCCCCGCGGTACAGGTTGCTGAATGCCTTTCTCGGCTATCCGAACAGGGGTTTTCTGAACATGTTTATTTGTGGAAGTTGGAACTGTTTCCATGGCAAGAGATGAACTTGTGTGCGTATCCATGAGGGAGACCCATGCCGGCAAAATCGAAGAGTAGCCATCTCTTTTACGACAATACGTGGACTGAATTGCTGGACGCGGGGAAGGACTTCGGTGACCTGGAACTGACCGTGCGCTTTATCGAGAGGGTTGGCTTCCCAGAGAAGGATGAACGCATCTTGGACATTGGATGTGGTATCGGGAACCTGTGCCAAGTCCTCTACGAATGGGGATTGCGGAAAATCACGGGAATCGACATATCGGAGGTCGCCATCGCCGAAGCGAGGAGGCGAGTGCCTGGCGTCGACCTGCGCTGCATGTCGGCGATGGACCTGGACTTCCCGGACGACTCGTTTGACGAATGTTTTGCTTTTGATGTGCTCGAACATCTGCCCGACGTAAGACGGCATTTGGAGGAAGTCCGACGCATTCTTGTGCCGGGCGGGAGATACCTCATTCAAACGCCGAACATCCTAACCAATGTTCCCTTCGAGACAGTCCGGCGAAAGATTGTGGGACCGGGAACGAACTGGAAGACGTTTCATCCTTCACTGCAGTCGTGCTGGGGTCTGAAGAGAATCTTGCCGTTGGCGGGCTTTTCTCATGTAAAGTTTGTGAGGATTCCGCCGTTGAGCTCCTACAAAATAAGCCAGATGTCGTTCCCGTTCAATTTTCTTTTCGCAAACGGACCGTGGGAACGGCTGCCCATATTCCTGACAACCAATTTCTACGTGGTGGCGATGTCCTGAGGGCCGACAGGGCCGGAAGCCCGTCACGAATTTCGTGGCAAACAAGGAGCATTCTGGACTCCCCTGAAAGACGATGCGCCAGGCCAAGACCAATAAACGCTCTATTTTGCTGATCCTGCTTCTGGCATTCGCTCTGCGAATATGGGGCGTCTGGAACGCCGATACATCGCTCGAGCTTATCGAAACGATGGAGGCGTTGCGCATCTGCGCCGGACATCCGAATATGAACCGCTTTGTCAAGCGGGTCTACTGCTATGGTCTTGCGCTCGAGTATGGAGGCTACTATGGCGTGCGCCGTCTCCTCAACGCCTGCGAAAGTCCCATGGATTTCGCAGCGCAAGTCGTAAGGGAACCACGTCCGCTCCTGCTGATATCCCGGTTTACAAACGTCATCCTGTCGACCCTGTGCATATGGCTCTGCTACAGACTCGCTATCCTCGGCCGGTTGGGCAAGTCGGCGGTTCTTGGCACATTAGGCGCGGTATTCTGTCCTGTGATCGTACACTTCGCAAAGGTTGGTTCGGTCGACACGACCCTTGTGGTTATGGTGCTTCTCGTGATGTTCTTTACGCTGCGGATCGTCTACCGCCGCCCGAGCACATGGAACTACCTGCTGGTGGGGGTGTTCCTCGGCTTGGCCTGCCAGACCAAGCCACAAGGGATCATGGTGGCCCCCTGCCTGATAGCCGCCCACATCTGGGTGCGAGTGCGAGACGGCGGCGGTTGGCGGAGTGTGGTGGCGGTTCGGCCTTTGCTTGTTGCGTTCGGTGGGTTTGTGTTGGGTTTTCTGTTGGGAAATCCCGTGGTCGTCGTCGCACCGGGAGCGTGGTTGTCGCACATGTGGACCTCTGCTCAGTGGTACTGTGGCAAGGTCGGCCCCAAACCCTTGCATGGTCCCCTGTTGTTCCCGGTCTTCTATTTCAAGGCCGCGCTAAGCGAACTGGGGGTGCCGCTTTGCGCGCTTGCAGTCTTCGGATGCCTGGTTGGCGTAAAGCGGCGCGAGCCGTCGATCCTGATCATTGCACTTGGGGCGTTGAGCTTTATGCTGGTGATGGGTTCTGCCCGGGAGCAGTGCCTTCTGTCGCAGCACCAAGCCCTCTACTGCCTGACGTTGCTTAGCATACTCGCAGGGGTGGGGATGTACAACGCCTTTGAGTGGGTCAGGGGCAGATGGCAGACGGTATGGCGCGCGGGCGTTGTGATCTGCGCGCTTGCCTTCCCGGTGTACAGGACCGCCAGGCTGCTGCTCTCCTATACCGGCTACAGCACCCGCAAACAGACCGAGCTTTGGGTCAAGGGCAACATCCCTCCCGGATCCAAGGTCCTGATGGACTCGGGAAGGCATGTGAACTACTATGCCCCGGACATTCCAGAATCGCGGGAGAACATCCTGGAGACGATGGAAAGGCTTCAGCGCGAACTTGAGCAGCGAGGGGAAAATGTGGACCCCATCGGCCGCAAGTGGGATTCATATGCCTTGACCTACTACCGGCTCCGCATGAAGACCGTGCCGCGAGAGACATACGATATCACCTCAACAATGGGAGGGAAGGAGCTGAAGCCTCTGGAGTACTATCAGCAAAACGGGTTTCAGTATATCATAACGTGCTCACGCATAAGAGAATTCATTCAGGAGCAAGTGGCCGATCAGTTTCCCGTGAGCGCCAAGTTCTACGATTCACTGGATGCGCCAGATTCACCAGCGCGCCGCCTGGCGACTTTCGGGCCTGGCGTGCTGCATAGAGGCCCGGTCTTCTCCGTGTACGCATTGAGGCCGCCAAGAACAGGAGAAACAGAATAGCGGCCTGCAACGGTCAGCGTGGTGTGATTCCACGACATGAGCCGACGACAATGTCGCTGCAACGGGGAACGTAACGCCTACGGAAAGGGAATGACTTCGGCAGAGAGAATAGCACAAGCCACCGAAGCCATCACCAATGGCGCAGGCAGACTACACGCCTCCCCGCAGGCCCGGAATCACGCGGCAGGTTTTCGAGAGAGCTTCCTCGTGACCGTGCCCTGGCTCTTGCTTGTGTTTGTTATTGCCTTCCGTCCGCAGGAAATTTGGCCGATAGTTCGCGGTGCACGCCTGGCCATGATGGCCAAGTTGGCGTTGTTGGCCGGGCTGCTTTCCTCGGGCTACCGATGGCGATACCGGGTTCCCCAGTTCTATGCAAGTGTGGGGCTGGTCGGCGCAATCGCTCTCTCCGTGCCATTTTCCTATTATCCGGGCTACTCGTTCAGGATATTTATCACGGAGTGCAGAGAACTGATCGTGTTCCTGGTGTGCATAAGCTGCGTTCGATCACTCAAGCTGGTTCACCGCTCCCTATGGCTTTGCATGGCCTCTTACACCACCGCCTGCGTTTGGGCCCTGGTGACACAAACGAATCGCGCTCGGATAGGGGGAATCACGCTTGACACCGCCGGCAACAGTGACTTTGGCATCGTGTTGGTCCTGTCCGTCGGGATTGCCCTGGGGATGCTGTCATCCTACCGAAGACCCTTGGTCAGATTCCTGCTTGTCGGGATACTTGGCGTCTGTGGTTTCGGTGTAATCAGGACCGGTTCACGCGGCACGTTGTTGGCGCTGATCGCGATGATCATCGTTTGGGTCCTTCTCTCCCCTCGGCGCCTCATCCACAGAGCCGTTACCGTGGGGATCGTCGCGGCGCTTGCCGTCGCGCTGCTTCTGCCAACGGGCCGGCTCTCAAGGCAGATGAGCATGTTGGAGTTGGGGGACCTGCCCGAAGCACGGTACAGAGTCGCCCTGATGAGGGGCGCCTTGAGGATGTTCTGCGACTATCCTTTGACAGGTGTTGGGGCGGGTTGTTTTGCTCGGGCCTATCTTGATTACCGTCGGAAGGACTTCAGGTATGAGTCTCCGTGGGGAAGGCAGTGGATTTACTGCCATAACAAGTATCTCATGGTGATGGCAGAGACAGGATTGGCCGGTATCCTCAGCATATTGGCTTTGCATTTATGTACGCTCCAGGGCCTATTCCGCGTTGTACGTTCAGGAGAAAAGACCGGCGTTTTTGGCGGGAGAGAATGTCTGGCACAGGCGCTGCTGCTGGCCCTTTTCGGTTCCTGCATCGGGGTGATGTTCGTGCCGGGGCTTAGTGTGCCCTTTGAGGTGCTGATAGTTCTCTCCGTCGCGGTGTGTTACGGTCCACCTTCCAGATCGAGGAGAGCTTCCGGTCGCTCCGTAGGGCATATCGGAGAGAAGGGAGCCGCCGGGTCTTGAGTCAGGGAGCGCTGTTGGAAAAGCGGCGTCGCAGGTTGGCTGAAGCCAGGCGTCAGTGGAAGGAGCGCATTCGGCAGGCGCTCCATTGCTCTCCTCCAGAGTCCGCTTGCGCTGGCTCTGGTTCGCCTTTTCTGTACACCGACAGGACGATGCTGGCGGGCCCACATGGTTGAACTGTTTTTTTGGTTATCGGTTTCCGTGCTCCTGTACACCTATGCCGGCTATCCCATGTTGCTCGGTATCGTGGCCTCTTTCCGCCGGCGCGAGGACCTTCCCGGCAAAGCGATGGACCCACCGAAGGTCAGCATCCTCATCGCTGCGTATAACGAGGAGTCCGTAATCCGCGGCAGGATCCAGAATGCCCTTGATGCCGACTATCCAGCAGACCGACTGGAGATCGTCGTCGGCTCCGACGGATGCTCCGATGGAACGGATGAGGAGGTCGAGAGTTTCGATGACCCGCGCGTCCGCCTTTTTTCCTATCCGGAACGCGAAGGAAAGGTGTCGGTCCTGAACAAGACGATTCGAGAGATCAAGTCGCCTATTGTCGTCTTCACGGATGCAAACACCTCCTTTGAGCCGGCTGCCGTTCGGGAACTCGTGAAGCACTTCGCCGAGGATGCCGTCGGGGCGGTGTGTGGCAGACTTGAAATGCGAAGTCGAGGGAAGGCCATTGGAGGAGGCAATATCCTGCACCGTCGGTACGAAGATTTCCTGAAGGCGAAAGAGAGCGCCATCCACTCCTGCACGGCAGCGAACGGGGCCATATTCGCGGTGCGACGGGACCGGTATCCTTTTCCTTCGACCGACAGCATTACTGAGGATTTCGCAATCATCTTGCAGGTGATACAGAACGGTTCACGAGTGGTTTTTGCGAGCGATTCCATCGCTTACGAAGAGTCCCTAAGGGATGTCCGCCAACTCCTTCGCCAAAAATCTCGGATTGCCGCAGGCACATTTCAGACGTTGTGGCGTTTCCGCAGCCTTCTGAATCCGGTGCGGTCTCCAATCGCATGGCAGTTGTTCTCTCACAAGTGGCTTCGCCACGCGAGCCCCTTCTTTCTGTTGAGCGCACTGGTGACAAATGCTCTCTTGGTTGGCCACGCGCCGTACGGCGTCTTGTTCGCCGCACAGATTTGTTTCTACACCGTTGGTCTTGGGGCATGGCTGCTGGACGCCGTCCGTGTGCCATGCGGCCCGCTGAAGATGCCGTATTTTTTCTGCTTCATCAACCTGGCCGTTCTTCTCGGCTTCGTCAAGTTTGTGTTTGGATGGCAAAGGGTCACCTGGCGGGGTGCGAGGCAGCCGTGACGGCCCGTAACGTGTAGCGAGGTAAGGTGCTCAGAGACGCAGATATTGTCGTATTCGGAACGGACTACGGCCGACACCCGGACTGTGTCCAGCGCATCATAACGGTGCTGGCGGAGAGCAACCGAGTGCTTTGGGTCAACTCGGTGGGCAAGCGAACCCCGCGGTTCTCGCGGTACGATCTGAAACGCGGCATGACAAAAATCTTGGACGTTCTCACCCAGCCTCGCAGCGCAAACCCCGGGATCGTCGCTGTTTCGCCGGCGGTCCTTCCACTGTATCGCTCTCGGCTATGTTGGGGTCTCAACAAACGAATTGTCGGAGGTTTTGTTCGGAGGAAAATGCAGTCGTTGGGGTTTCAGAAGCCTATTGTTGTCATGTCCGTGCCCACGGCTATCGAGTATGCCGATGTGGTCCCCCATCGCCTGCTGGTGGCGTGCTACATGGACAACTATGTCGAGATGCCATTTGTCAATCGTGTCCTCATGCAGGAAATGGAACGAAAGCTCCTCTCCGGGGCCGATGTGAGCTTCGTGCCGTCGGAGAATCTATGGCGCAAGAAGCGAGCGCTGGCGCGCAGGATGATCCACCTTCCCCACGGCGTGGACGTGGACCACTTCCAGGCGGCTGATCTGCCCGCGCCCCCGGAGATGAAGAAGATACCGAGACCCGTGGCCGGCTATGTGGGCGCGATGCATGCCTGTCTTGACATGGACCTTATCCGGCACGCGGCAAAGGCGCTGTCCGGCTACTCTTTCGTTCTTATCGGCAACATCGAACAGGGAGCGTTCGGGGCGGACAAGCCTGAGAACATTTTCATCCTTGGCCAGAAGCCGTACGAGAGGGTGCCGGAGTACACGAACGCCTTTGATGTGGGACTGATCCCATATACCATGGATGCCTTTACCAAGTATGTCAACCCCGCCAAGCTGCTCGAGTATCTCGCGTGCGGCTTGCCGGTCATTTCCCGACCGCTTCACGACGTCTTGCGGTATGGAGACAGGCTCGTCCACACGGCGGAAAGTGTCGAGGGCTTTATTTCGGCGATCGAACGCGCCGTTCAGGAAGATTCGCCGTCGCTTCGAGAAGAGCGGAAGCAATTCGCAAGAGAGAATTCGTGGCGGGCGCGCGCCGAAACCTTCAGCCGCGAGGTTCTGCGCGTTCTCCATGCGAAAAGGGATCGGGCGCGCTCAGCATGTTCGCGGGAAGGCAGCCGTGCGTGAAGAACACTTGAGGTATTTGGTCTGTCCGCGCTGCAAGGGCGGTCTCGATATACTCGGAGGACACGTTGCGACCGGGTCATCTATTGAAACAGGGCGTCTGCAGTGTATAACGTGTCAGAAGACATATGAAATCGTTCGGCATATCCCCCGTTTCGTTCCCGCAGAGAACTATGCCAGCAATTTCGGTCTGGAGTGGAACAAGCACGCACGAACACAGTACGACAGCTATACCGGAGTGAACATATCCGAGACGCGGTTCTTCGAAGAAACCAAGTGGCCGCGTCGGCTGGACGGACAGCTTGTCCTTGAGGTGGGAAGTGGATCGGGCAGGTTCACAGAGCAGGCGGCCTCAACCGGCGCCATGGTCATTTCGGTCGACTACAGCAGTGCCGTCGACGCAAACTACGCTTCCAACGGAGACAGAGAGAACGTCCTTATTGTGCAGGCCGATTTGCGGCGCATGCCATTCAGGGAGAACTTCTTCGACAAGCTGTTTTGCTTTGGCGTGCTCCAGCACACCCCCAGCCCGGAAGAATCGTTCATGGCACTGCCCCCATACATCAAAAACGGAGGCAGCCTGGTCGTCGATGTCTATCGCCGACGGGGAGCGATCCGACAGGCACTCATGACCAAGTACTGGGTCCGGTTGTTCACGAGGAGAATACCAGCGGAAAGGTTGTACGCCTGGTGTGAGGCATACATCAGATCCATGTGGCCCGTGGCGCGGCTTCTCCGCCGGCTGCCCTGCGGACGGGGTCTGGCCTGGAGACTCCTCATTGCCGATTACTATGGGATATGCGACCTGCCGGAAGAACTGCTGACCGAGTGGGCGACCCTCGACACATTTGACATGCTGTCCCCGGTGTACGATAATCCACAAACCGTCGACACAGTGCGGGAATGGTTCAGGAAGGCTGATATGTCCGACATCGATGTTCACTGCGGGTACAATGGCGTGGAGGGACGCGGCACAAAAAGTGAATAAGGCACACCAACCACGCAATCGGCCAACACTGCGGGACATCATCGAGGTGATCTTGTACATGCTGTCTCCCACGGCCATCCGCTCTTATCTCTCGATGTTCGGGTACTACATCCACGACCACGTGGCCCCGCGGGCCAGGATGCACCAGGGGCGGAATGTGAGGATCCATCCCACCGCATCCTTCCGATGCGGCGAGAATATCTGGCTGGGGGAAAACTCTCATGTGAACCAATACTGCTGTGTCTGGGCCAGCCCCAAGTCTCGCATTGTCATTGGCGATAATGTGTTGATGGGTCCCGGCGCGCGTATCTTCTCATCAAACCATGACACCGATCTTGACATGCCGATGAATGTTCAGCCCTGGATTGAGAAAGATATCGCTATCGGAAATGACGTGTGGGTAGGCTCCAATAGCGTGATTGTGGCGGGTGTCAAGATCGGCGACGGTGCGATCATCGGCGCGGGCGCTGTGGTCACAAGGGATATCCCGCCGTATGCAATCGTTGGCGGCATCCCTGCGCGCAGCATCGGCAAGAGATGGCGCCGGCATGCGTCACCAGCCGACGGCCCTGAGGGGGAGAATCCGGCGAACGGCGGCAAGAAATCTGCAAAGAAAGAGGCATAGACGTGAAGGTCCTGCTCGTATTCCCTCCGTTCGAAAGGCTGATGCGTGTCAAGAACGACTTTTTCCCGTTGTCGCTCGGCTACCTTGGGGCCGTTCTGAGAGACGCGAATCACCAGGTCCGGATCTATAACGCGGATATCGGACCCGATACGCCAACGTTTGAGCGCCCCTGGTTGGACGCCCAGAGGACCTCCGGGCAGGAGCGGTACCTGCAGGCATTGGCCGATCGCGCCCATCCGGTGTGGGATGAGATCAGAAGCGTCATGAAACAGCAGACGCCGGACATGGTGGGCATCAGCATTCAGAGCCCGGCCCTTCCCTCCGCGAAGATCGTGGCGCATCTGGCCAAAGAGGAGCTTCCTGACTGTGTGGTCGTTGCCGGTGGTCCTCACCCCAATGCCTGTCCCGAAGAGGTCATGGACGACAAGAACATAGATTTTGTGGTGCGGGGCGAAGGTGAGGTCACGATTGTCGAGCTGGTGGACGCGCTCGAAGACGCTCGCTCGCTCAGTACAATCGAGGGGATCTGCCTGAGGAAGGGCCGACGGGTGATCGTCAACCCCCTGAGACCCTATATCAAGGACCTCGACTCACTACCGTTCCCTGCCAAAGACTTGAGGCTCTTTCCCGACCTCTATTCAGACACCCACATGGGCACCATTATCGGATCGCGCGGCTGCCCATACCAGTGTACCTTCTGCGATTCCAGAGGCCTCTGGGGTACAAAGGTGCGATTCCGTTCTGTAGACAATATCATCTCAGAGATTCGGCAATTGGGGCGCGACTTCGGGTGCCGCAGGTTTCACTTCGTGGACGACACACTTACCTTGAAACGGTCCCGCCTGCTGCATTTCTGCAAGGCTGTCCGGGCCACCGGACTTGGATTCGAATGGCTGTGTTCTTCAAGGGCGGATGCCATCGACGCCACCTCGGCAAGGATGCTTCATCTGTCAGGCTGTACGGCCGTTCTGATCGGGGCCGAATCAGGGAGCGAGCGTATGCTCCGAATCATGAAAAAGCAAGTTGACATAGACAAGGTGCGCAAGGCCATCGCACTGGTCCGTCGCGAGGGAATGCAGGTGATTACGACATTTCTTGTGGGGACGCCAGACGAAACCGAGGAAGACATTCGCAAGACGATCCGTCTGGTTCGCGAGCTGAAACACGACCTGGTTTACGTCAATACCTACGTTCCCTATCCCGGCAGCGAAATGCATGAGCAAGTTAAGAGGCTGGGCCTGATCGGCGACAGGCCCGATTGGTCAAAACTCTCCCATGCCAGTTCGCGGTCGTGGTTCGCTGTCAATATCCCCCCGGAACGGTTTAGATCCTTGCAGCAGGAACTCTTCAAGGCGGCGTACGAGCGCAACACGCGGTTGTCTCTCTTCAACGTTCGCCGCTGGCTCAAGGAAAGCATGCACTTGCTTCGGACCAACCCAGTGAAACTCCTGAGGCGGATCGTTGATACGATGGCACTGCGTCTAAGACTGCTGTATTCCCGCTTTGTCTATGGTTTATAGGGCGCAGCCCCCTTGTCGATATTTCGATGCCAGCCATGAAACACCAACGGAGACTTCGCAGAAGGTGAAGAAGTACGAGTTAACAGATAGGCAGCGACGTGAACGTGAATACTTCAAGGCCTATATGGAGCGTTACCGAGACAAGCCGAGGGAATGTCCAAAGGGTTTCTATGATGTTGTAGACAGCAAGAAAAGACGCGGGTGGGATCATCGGTGGGCAATGTACACGATCCTCTTGCGGGAGAACATTCGGAACAGGAGGGTCCTTGTCGTTGGGTGTGGGGGAGGTACGGATGCGTTCTGCCTGTGCAGAATGGGCGCCGAGGTCCACGCCTTCGACCTCAGCCCGGATTTGATCGCCCATGCGAAAGGCACAGCCGCGATGCTGGGGGTACACCCCCATTTTAAGGTGATGCCAGCAGAGAGTATGGAGTATGAGGATGAGTCCTTTGATTGCGTCGTTGTGGCTGCAGCACTCCACCACTGCGATATCCCGCAGGCGTTTGGCGAGATATGTCGTGTATCGAGGCCTGGGGCCCTCGTTGTGATCGACGAGCCTTACTCTCACACCGCAACGCAGAGCATCCGGCATTCCAGATTCGTGGAAGAAGTCATCTACCCGCGAGTGGCCGATATTGTTTTCAGGGAGAAGGAGCGGATCAGCAGCCCGGACGAGACGAAACTGACGCAGCACGATATGGCATACATCGTGGAGAATCTTCGGTGCGCTCGTTTTTGCTATTTCAAGTTGCTGTCCAATCGCCTGTTTCCAGACAGCATTGTTCCCCTTGTCAAGATGGATCGGGCTCTCTTGGCCCTTTGCAGGCCCATTGCGCACTTCTGCGCGGGGCGCGTGTTGATCGAAGGAAGAGTAGGCAAATAGCCTGGCGTCGCGTATCGGCGGCCTGCATGTAAGGACGTGTCCTTCGGAGATTTTTTGTGGTCATCACGAGAGCGTTCAGTTTCACCAGGGGGGCCCTTGGAAAGCTTGTCCGATTAGGAATAGAGCAGCCCGATTATGCGATGCGTAAGCTCCGAAAGGAGCTGAGCCGTTGGATGTTTCTCCGGAGGCTGGCGCACAAGTCCTGCCCATTCTCTCGCTCGCCGTTCACCGTATCGCTTAACCTAACGTCCCGGTGCAACCTGCGGTGCAAGATGTGTGGGCAGCATGGCGAAACGGGGATCTACACCGGGACCGATCGCACGAGAGCCCCTCATACTCTTGAGTTTGATCTGCTCCGCGGGGTCATTGACGAGATTGCGGCATATCCGACTCGCCCCGATGTGTGTATGTGGGGAGGCGAGCCGTTGCTGCACCCGCAGTTCGCGCAACTTCTGGCCCTGATCATGGATAGGAGACTGTTTTGCGTCGTCGAAACGAACGGCACTCTTTTGGAGCGATTTGCGGAAGAGATCGTTCGCTCGAATGTAAACAGCGTCAACGTGTCCATTCTCGGCCCCCATGAGATACACGACAGCATCTGCCGCGTACCCGGCGCCTTCGACCGCCTGTCCCGCGGGGTGCGAAGAATCGTGCGTGAGAGACGGCGTCTGAGACATTCTCGTTCGCTTTTGAAGGTCGTCTGCACGATCACCCCCGACAACTATACGCACCTGACCGAGGTGGCCGAACTGGTTCAGGATTTCGGCGCAGACGTCCTCATTTTCCCCCTGGGCTGGTTCACCACCGAGGCCTTGGGAAGGGCAACGGATCGTCTGTACCAGAGGGCTTTTGACTGCCGCTGCACCTCATGGCAGGGCTTTGCAAGAGAAGAGCACGGATTCGATCTGGACCGCCTGCGGGACCAGATCCGCTCTCTGTATGAAATGGACACGGGGGACCTCTACATCAAGTTCTCTCCAAGCCTGCCACTGGACCAAATGGCTGAATACTACGAAAAACCGTCCAAGCTTATCGGCCGCCGGTACTGCCTGTTTCCGTGGATGCTGGTTGACATCCGCCCGAACGGCGATGTTGTTCCCTGCCCCGACCACCCGGATTACGTGATCGGAAACATCAAACGCCAGGCCCTCCTGACCATATGGAACGGCCCAAGGATGAGGAAGTTCCGCGCAGAACTGAGCCGGAGAGGATCGTTTCCCATCTGTTCCCGGTGCTGCGGCATGTTCACCTGATTGCCTCTATAGACATGACGTCAAACGGCATACAAAAGAACGTCAAAACGGTTGCCCGACATACCGTAGTGTACGGCCTCGGCATCGTGGCGCGAAAGGGCATCGGGTTTTTCCTCATCCCGCTCTACACCCACTATCTGGCCCCCGCAGAATACGGCATATCCCACTTGGTAGCCTTAACCAGCGCGTTCCTCGTGTTTTTCATCTCGCTCAACATGAGCTATTCCCTCCTCAAGTTCTTCGCCGAACACCATGGAACCGCGAAAGAAAATCTCCTGGTGTCCACGGCCCTGATCTCGGTCACGGTAATGGGGATTCTCGCATTGGCTGTGGTGCTTCCCCTGTCCCGGCTCCTGTCGCTACTCATCACCGGCAGGACAGACAGCTACCACCTGTTCGTCCTCATGGCGTGCTACAATGTGTTCGAAGTCATTGCCACGTGCTGTCTGACCTACATTCGGGCCTTGCGCAAATCCTTGGTTTTTGTACTCATCTCTCTGGCGGAATTCATAGCGACCATCAGTCTGAACATCTATTTCATCGCGGGGAAAGGCTACGGCATTACGGGGGTCTGGCTCAGCTTCGTCATCTCCCAGGGCTGCATTGCATTGCCCCTTGCCTTCTGGGTTCTGAGTCGGAAAGGAATCGGATTTTCGCCGCCGCTGTTTCGCCAGATGCTCCGCTACGGTATGCCGATGCTGCCGGGCAATATCACGGAGTTTCTCATGCATTACATCGACCGGCCCATGCTCCGATTCCTGGGGAGCCTCGGGCTGGTTGGCACATATTCACTGGGGCATAAATTTGGGGCCCTTGTGAACGTGTTCATCGGAGGTCCGTTCGAACAGATATGGAGCGCGCACCTGTTCCGCGTGGCACGGGAATCGGATGCCCGACGCATATATGCTCGGATCGCCACGGCATATCTGAAAGTGCTGGCGGCCTGTGCTCTCGCCGTGGCGATGCTCGCCCCACTGGCCCTCCGCCTGGTAGCGGATCCCAAATACTATGCCGCGTCATCAGCAATTCCAGTGCTTGCCGTAGCCTACACCTTTCTCGCAGTGAGCCGGATTTTCCGCACAGGACTCCTGCTGAGACAGCGCACGGACGCGGTGTCCTGGATCACCCTGAGCGCAATTGGCATCGAGATCGTGCTGGACGTCATTCTGATCCCCCCTTATGGGATTATGGGGGCGGCTACTGCGTTGCTTGTGGGATTCCTGCACCTGATGGTCGCCACCTGTATTGTTGCGCATTGGGAATACGTCATCCCCTTCGAATACTGCCAAATGTTTTGCGTTGCTCTCGGGGCAATAGGCTGTTTTGCGCTATCGAGTTTGCTGCAGTCGGATCGAATGATAAACGATATTGCATTAAAGCTACTTATTCTATTGGCCTTTTCAGGTATTTTGGCCGTGAGCGAACGCACGGTGCTCCGAGATCTCATCGCGCCGCGTGAACCTGTGCTTTGATCTCGGATACAGCGAAACAGTACGGTTTGGCAATGAATAGGCAATAACACTCTCAGGTTCGAAAACCGGTTGGAAGATCGCAAGCTCAACATAGTTCAGGTTAACCAAACGAGCGGGACGGGAGGCTCTGAGCGGACCGCTTTCGCACTGGCCACGAGTCTCGATAGGAAACTCTTCAACGTCATTGCTTGCGCGTTGGACGGCAGTGGCGCCATGCGCAGAGAATACGCCGAGGCGGGCATGCCCTTCCATGACATGAAAAAGCGAAAAGGAATCGATATTTCGCTGATCCCAAGGCTGCGGCGGCTTATCGTCGAATGTCGGGCGGACGTCGTCCACACGCACGACTATGGCGCGGTGAGCTATTGTTTTTTCGCAACGCGGATGCTTCCGGATACCTCCCTGATCCATACAAACCAATGCCTGCTTGGCGTGTATGCTCGGCCCAAACAAGCAAAGCTCTTGCGGTGGGTCTTGCCCCGCGTTGACGCGCTGGTCAGCGTGTCGGAAAATGTGCGTCAGGACTACCTGCAGCATGCCCCCGCTTCCCGGGAGATGCGAGTCATCTACAACGCCGTCGACTTGCCGCGATTCCAGGTGAAATTGAGCGTGCGGGAGGCGCGCAGCCGCTTGGGCTTGAGCCCGAACGATTTCGTGGTCGGCTGCGTGGGGAACCTTCGACCGGAGAAGGGGCAGGATATGTTGTTGCGGGCGTTCAGAAAGGTTCTGGATGGCGCACCCGATGCACATCTGGTTCTGGTGGGAGGAGGCGAATGCTTCGAGAAATGGCAGCGCTTGGCGGATGAACTGGAGCTTGGCGGCCGGGCGCACTTTTTGGGAATCCGGCACGATGTCCCTCAGATCATGCGGGTGCTGGACGTGTATTGCCTCTGTTCGCTCTGCGAGGGAATGCCTGTGAGCATCCTGGAGGCGATGGCCGCAGGGAAAACCATCGTCGCAACGGACGTCCCCGGGACCAATGAAGCCGTGGAGAACGGCAAGAACGGCATCCTGGTTCCGCCGCACGATTCGGACGCCCTTTCTGCCGCTCTGCTTCACCTGTATGAGCATCCACGTATCGCTCGTTCGCTCGCCTTGGCGGGGCGCAGGAAAGCCGAAGAAGAGTACAGCCTAAAGCGAATTGTGAACGAATACGCAAAACTCTATCGCGAGCTGGTATTTGGCGGCAGAAAATGAATAAATCTCCGACGGTCGTGTGTCTGCGGTGAAGCGAGATACTGAGATAAGGGTGATCTGCATCGTTTCCACGGACCGCGTGGGCGGACCGGGGAAGAACATCCTTGAGTTTCTCGAAAGGGAGTCTTGTTTTGGGGTCCAGACCCACGTCGCGACGTTCGTCCGGCGCGGGGAGACGACCAACGATTTTGTTGATGCGCTGCGGAAGCGAGGCCGCCCGGTCACCTTGCTATATGAAGCATTCCGTTTTGACCCGCGGCCGATACGGGACGTCGCAAGGCTCTTCCGCCGGACGGGAGCCCATATCATTCAATCCCACGGCCCCAAGGCGAACACAATCTGCTTCGCGCTGAGCATGCTCAACATTCCCTTCAAATGGATTGCTTTCTTCCACGGCCGCACGTATCAGAACATAAAGATCAGGGCCTACAACGCCCTTGACAACGTGCTCCTCAGGTTCCCGGACCATGTCGTCGCCGTCACCCGGACAATCGTGCCAGAGTTCCGGCGGTTCGGCATTCCGCCGTCAAGGATCTCCGTCATCCCGAACGCCGTAGACCCGGCCTTGTACGTCCGTACCGGCGATGTGCAGGAGCTCCGGCGCAATTTCGGTGCATCGAAGGATGACACGTTGGTGGGCGTTTTTGGCAGGCTGAGTCCGGAGAAAGGCCAGCGCGAGTTCGTCCAGGCCATGACGAGGGTTGTGTCTCGTCGGAGCGACGTGAAGGCCATTCTCGCGGGGGAGGGACAACTCGAGGAGGAGCTGACCGCCATGATACGGGACCGCAGACTCGAAAACCATGTCAGGCTTCTCGGCCATCGCGCTGATGTGCCGGAGCTTCTTTCGGCGTTGGACGTGCTGGTGCTTCCCTCCTGGAGCGAAGCGATGCCGAATGCCATCCTCGAAGCGATGGCGTCGGACACGCCCATCGTGTCCACGATCGTGGGTGAGGTCCCGTATATGGTGACGCATGGTCGGAGTGCTCTGCTCGTGCCTCCCCGAAATCCGGATGCGCTGGCGGATGCCGTGATCGAGATGGTATCTAACCCCAAGAAGGCACAAGCCCTCGCGCAGCGGGCAAGGCGGGACGTGGTCCGATATCACCCGGACGTCCGGGCAGAGAGGATCGCCGACCTGTATCGAAGGCTCCTTCGGAACCCATGACGGTGGAACCTGTAAACATTCTAACGGTCGATGTCGAAGACTACTTTCAGGTATCCCGGTTTCGGAATGCTATCGGCCCGGATAGCTGGGATGAGCGTCCGCTTCGCATCGCCAAAAGCGTGCACACGGCGCTTGACCTCTTGGAAGAATCCCGAACGCATGCCACGTTCTTTGTCCTCGGGTGGATAGCGCGAAAACGCCCCGGCCTTGTGCGCGAGATAAAGGCGCGAGGTCACGAGATCGGCTCGCATGGCTATGTGCACCGGCTGGTTTCCGAACAAACCCAAAAGGAATTCAGAGAGGATGTGAGAACGGCAAAGCTCTTGCTGGAGGACATTACAGGTAGCGAGGTCATAGGCTATCGCGCGCCGACCTATTCCATCGTCAACGCTCCGTTTGCTGCGTACGACATACTTGCCGAGGTGGGGCATCGCTACGATTCGAGCGTCTTTTCCCCCAGGCCCTGCAGGCGCAGCAGGGGGGGCGGCGACTGCATGCCCTATCCTGTTGAATGTGCGAATGGGCAGAGGATCCTTGAATACCCGCTTGCCTCCATAACCGCGTTTGGCATCAACGCTCCCATCGGCAGGGGCGGCTATCTGCGATTGCTGCCTCTCGCGTTCATCAAATCCGCCGTGCGCAAGATCAACTCACGGGGGGCGCCGGCAACAATGTCCTTTCATCCCTGGGAGCTGGATGAACATCAGCCGCGGATATCCGTGAGCCTGAAGAATCGGGTCTGTCATTACCTCAACATTCACACAACCAAACCCAAGCTTCGAGCTCTGTGTTCGTCTTTTTCTTTCGGGAGAATTTCTGATAGCCTGAAGCGGCATGTGCGTTGACTGATTTCCGCCGACTTCCCTTCGGCTGACAGGAGGCGGGCCAATGCGTCCGAGAACATTTTGCGAGCGGTATACGTTTCGACGTGACGTGGCGCGGAGGTCGGATTCTCACCAGATAAGGGTGGTGAACGAGGCCTTTCATGACGAGGTCGAATCTCTGCGCTACAATGATCGCTGGAGTCTGGGTTTCGACCGTCAGATGGTCGCAGATGTGTTGAGGGTGATCGAGAAGCATACGGGAGGACCGGTTGTCAATCTCGGTCGAGTCCTTGACACGGGCGCAGGGTCTGGCGCCATGATCTGGGCCGCGGCTGCGGCGGACAAAACCACGTTTCCAGTCGCGCAAGACATATCAAGAGAAATGCTCAAGGAAATCCCTTCGCTTGGAGGCCCTTCGGACATGAAGATACCTCTTGTGCAAGCCGATACTTCCATGCTTCCCTTCAGAGGCAGTTCTTTTGACACCGTTATGGCTAACGCTGTTTTCCACCATTTGGCAAGCCCCTGGAGAGCCTCCAAGGAGATCCTGCGTGTACTGGCGCCTGGGGGACGATTGCTGGTTAGTGGAGAGGCCACAGAATTTTTCAACGTTGTTCAAGGAGCGGTCAAACTAATTCCCGTGGTCGTGCACGATGCGATCCGCGCCATTTTTTGCAGGGAGTTGTCGAGTACAAGACAGATGGCAAAGAGGCGTCCACCGGACATCTATTGTTTTCATCCGGGGGAGCTCATGCGATGCGTGCGTGAGGCCGGCTTTGACAAGATCCGACTTGAAACCGCCGACTTTGCTTCGGCGTTGTTTCGGTCTACCGTGGGTGTGTGGATTACTCTCCTCCTGAGGCCGAGGATAGGGCGAGCGGTTGAGGAGAAAATCTATCGCTCTCTTAAATGGCTGGATCACAGGCTACTGGATAGGCTGCTCCCCCTAACACTTAATGCCAGCATCAGGCTTTCGGCCGCGAAGCCAGTTTGCAGCGCAGAACCGAAGGAATTGGCGCGCACGGGATGACGGTGATCGGCGCGGCGCGGATACAGATGCCTGTCACATGGCCGATGAAAAAGATTGGATGTTCTCGCTCAGCATGGCCTATATTCAGGCGCATCACACGGTAGCGGCACTCCAGACCGCGATGGGAGCAATGACTAAATGTCAGGACGGACAGCAAGGCAAGCCAATCTGACGCGCAAGGTCCTCGTTTTGGGGGAGGACGATCGAAGCTTTCTGACCGTCATTCGCTCACTGGGCCGCCGGAACCTGGAAGTTCACGTGGGATGGTGTCCTCCCTCGTGGGCGGCGCTCTCCTCAAGATACGTGGCTAAGGTTCACCCTATTCCCGCCTACGATCCAACAGACGATCTGTGGAAACGCTCGCTCATCTCCATACTGCAGCGGGAGAGGCCCGACCTGGTCATTCCCACCAACGACAAGGCCATCCTCCCCCTCCAGGCACACAGGGCGGACTTTGCTGACTGCGCCCCCATATACCTCCTGGATGAGCGGGCCTTTGAAGTTGCCTGCGACAAATTCAAGACGTGCGAACTGGCCGCGGCCCTTGGCATTCCAATCCCGCCGTACGTCATTGTGTCCCGGACTTCGGAAGTGGACTCCGTTCTACGTAAGCTGCAACTGCCGGTGGTCCTCAAGCCTCGCGCCTCATACCGTCTGAGAGATCTCTCCAATAGGAGACACGTTCGGAAGGCCTACACGAAGGAAGACCTCGAAGCATACCTGAAGACCATGCTTCCCGAAGGAAAGGTCTTGGTGCAGCAAAGCGTCCCCGGGAGCGGGGTGGGCGTGGAGGTCCTGGCGCACGAGAAGGAGATTCTGTTGGCGTTTCAACACGTCCGGATCCACGAGTCGCTGATGGGAGGCGGCACATATCGCAAAAGCGTCCCTGTTCAACCGGAGCTCCTGGATGCCGTGGCCAAGTTGGTCAGGGCTTTGAACTACACGGGCGTGGCCATGATGGAGTTCAGGGTCGACTTCAGAACCGGGGGCTGGTTCCTCCTGGAAATCAACGGCCGTTTCTGGGGCTCGCTTCCCTTGGCGGTGGCTGCCGGGGCCGATTTTCCGTACTCCCTTTACCAGCTCCTTGTGGAGGGAAAACGGGATTTCCCGCAGGGCTATCGGAAGGGAATATACTGCCGTACGGTGTTCGCAGACATGAGATGGATGCGGCAGGACCTCAAGGCAGGTCGCTCGGACAAAACTCGCTGTGGTTTCTCTTTCTGGCAGGCGATGGGTGAGGCAATGAACATACTCACGTTCCAGGAGCGAACAGATACGTTCGCAGCCGATGACTTGAAACCGGGATTCGTCAAGCTGTGGCGTTTTGGTCTCGACGTTGCAAACAAGATTCAATCGCAGTTCTTGTCTGTTCCAGTGATCCGAAAGGCACATGCAGAGAGAGCCCGGCGCGCACTGTGCAGGGCCAGAAACGTGTTGTTTGTCTGTTACGGCAATATCTGCAGAAGCCCCTTTGCCCAGTGCTATGCCCAACGCGTTTTCCCCAATTCTCTGGCGATTGCGTCATCCGGCTACTACCCTGAGGAGGGGCGCGCCTGCCCTAAGGCAGCCATTGATGCTGCGGCGGAGATGGGGATCAATCTGGCCGAACATCGTTCCCGCATTGTCAGCGAAGCCGACGTCAGGGAGGCGGACGTTATCTTCACGTTCGATGAAGAGAACTATAGATCCCTGATTGCCAGGTATCCCTTCGTGAAACAAAGGGTCCACCGACTCGGAGTTCTTCTCTCTCATGGCCCTGTCAGTATCCGCGATCCGTACGGCGGAAGCATGGACGACTTCCGGGCGGTTTACCGGTCCATCGCTGACTGCATCGGATCGTTCATCATGTCTTGATGGCCGAATTCATCCTGGCGCCCGTCTCGGTTCTCCTGCGGTGGCGTCCCTCTTTTTCCCCAGGGGACACAACCCCTACCACACGTATTGGCCTCTCTTGTCCCATGGAGGTCTTGGCCTCTTCAGTAGCCCGTCAATCACTGTCAATCGGCCGGCGTGATTGAATGTGTGCACGCCAATGATGTGCTTGTCCCACTTCGGTTCGATAGAGTCGACTTCCTTTTCTCTGTACTCAGTCTCGCTCAACTCCAGGATGTGGTTGATCTTCAGGCCATAGCCGTATCGCGTGGAGCAGTCCTGAGACGGACGATAGAGAATTCCATCCCGTTCGAAGATCCTTCCCGCCGGCCTCGCTCGCCTGATATCCGAAACAACGGGATTCTTTGGGTGAGGCCGCCATTCATCGACCAGTGGATCGTCTGCATAGTATAGAAACAACTCGTCAGAGCCCGTGGCGCCATCGTTCTCGGGTACGTTTGCGAACAGCCACCACTTCCCCTGATACTGCAATAAGGTACTATCAAAGGCCGCAATACCCTCCATCAGCACTTTGTGGAATTCCCACTTTCGCGGGAACTCCGTGCACCGGTAGACCTCAACCCTCCTGTTCTCCGCGGATTCAGGGATCATGTATGTGTTGCTATCCCACTCGAACACAAAAGGATAGGACAAGTGGTAAGGCTGCTCCAGGACCTTCACCGGTTCCGTGTGATCTCCGTTCTCATCGATTGTGAGCATTGAGATATGGCCCTTATCCTGTGCATAGTCGAATTCCTCTATGAAGACGTAATACCGGCCCGATCTATGAACAACAAACGGATCGGCCCAGAATCGATTCCTTGGTGGGACAAGCTTTTTGAATGTTCGGAAGGAACGTGGAACGCCGTCACCCAAGCCAAACAGGAGGGTCCATTGGCAGGAGTAGAACATACTGAGAAACTTGGTCTTGGCGCGCCAGGCCACATACCGGAGTATAGGCCCCCACAACTCCCTGTTCTTCGGTGTGGCGCAGTGACTGCTTGTGCGGGGGCGGGGGCGGATCCGCCCGTTCTCCCTCCTTGCCTTGTCGAAAAACCGCTCTCCCCCTATTCGGTGTAGTTCCTCCAGTTTCCGTGGCACGAAGGACAGGCTCTTCCAGAGGCAATTGTTGCGGCTCAACCTCACGGAAAGGCGGTGGATGGATGAGTAAGATCTGCACAACACAATTTCGCTGTCTGGGTCTTCGCTGAGGATATGCAGGATAGATTCCGTGACAGGGCGGCCGCCGATGACCTCCCAGAAGCCGGGGGGACCGCTCCGGGTCGCGCGGCTGTCGCCATGGTGGTATGACCAAACACCATACCGTGGGACCTGCAGAATCCGCCCTCGGGGCATATGAAACCCAAGACGGATCAAAACATCGACATCATATGCCTCTATCCTCTTGATGTTTTCTTCCTCAAAATAATCGCCCTCTCTTGTCCTCCGGGGAACCACCCTCAATGTGGGGACATCGGCCAGGAGGCCGGTTGCATCTTTGATCTCAAGCGCATCGTGTTCCGGGTGGTATCGAGCTTGATCAAGCGCGGTGTAGAGTCTGTACAGCCACGTATCCCATCCGTTTCCGGGTCTGCACCGCGGCCCTTGAGAATGATCGTTGAGCACGGTCAGCACAAGTTGCGCATAATCGGATTGCTTTATCCTGTCCAACATCGCCTGAGCCCAGGCAGGAATGCTGAGGGAACATATGAGTATTCCAACCCGCAGTTTCCGGCGTGAATGTTCCATAGCCTGATTCTCCGCCATCTGAGTCTGCTTGCCATTCCGATCTCCTCTTCGGGAAGATCGTACTCGACACAACTCCTATGTCAAGAGGGCCGGTTCTTACACTGCCGGGGATGGTACAGTCCGGGGATTCGCAGGTGCTGTTTAATCCACGTGAAGAAGAGTTCTATGCGCCACTGCGCCTTGTATAGTTGAGCAACGGTTAGTGCGGGAAGATCGAAACGGTTGGTGAGAAAGTCGTCGTTTGCGTCGGCCAACGTGCTCTTGGCGATGCCGCCGCGAATGCCCATATGGTAGAGTTTGGACTGCACCGAACGCAGGCAGACTTGAATGTCGCGCAGGCCCTCGCGATAGGTCAATTGGGCGAAGGCCATGCAAAGGAATTGCTCGAGGCAGGTGAACTTCTGGACCCTGTAGTTGTCCCCTGCGTGCACGCATTTATGAAAGGCGCGAAGTGGAAGAAAGCGCATGATCTGAGAAAAGACGATTTGTCCGGCAACCGCTGGTCTCTCCCTCGGAGAAAGAAAGGCCAAATGCCATGAGCAAATTGAAGTCGATGCCGGTCATTTCTTCTCGTAATCCAAAGCCAACAGGTCAGTTACGTTTTTTAAGATACCAACGACCGGACAGTAGCAACGAATTATACACAAGAAACGGATCGAAGTCAATACAATCTGTCCTTGGACCCGCCCCAACGGCCTGTTTTCAGCCTCCAGAACGTCGAATGTCTCCCCATCGCCTGGCGCGCAAGTTTCCACCGGCCCTTAATTGCACAACGCCGGCAGCCTACCCAGACCTCCCGCCCACTTCCCCACCGCTTCCCTGCCTTCCCATACAGTATTTTCACGGATTCAGGGACGCGATCCATTGCTGGGAATGCCGGTGCAGGTGGGACGACAGGCCCTTTGGCAAGCCGCACGGCCCCGGATCATATCTTGCGATACTTGCCCTCGTCTTCCTTGACCAGGCGCGTAAAGCCGTGCTTCTTGATGTTCTCGTCGCTCAGGAGCGACTTGGTGGACTTCCGCGTCGAGATCCCCACCGCGCTGATGACCCGCTGAACGGCGTTCCCACACTGAGGGCAGTTTTTCAGAGGTTCATCGGACATCCTCTGCCGGACCTCGAACCCGGCGCGGCAGTGATCGCAGGCCTTGGCCGCGTTCACGGCAATATACTCATACGTTGGCATCCTTCGACCTCCTTTCCTATACTATATCATGCAAGTCACGCGCAGGCAAGTCACGAAAAACCGAAAATGTCTTGACTGCCCTGCCTCCTCGGGGTTAACTATGGGGGCCGGTGTACAACAACGCACATTTCACATCACACGGAATGAGCCTGTCATGGAGAACCGCATGAATCGATTGGGACTCGTCCTTTCCCTATTGCTCTTTGCCGCTGCCGTGTGCTTCGCGCGGGAGGGTGACGCCAAGTCCAACTCCGTCGCCGCATCCTTCGATGACGACTGGGTGGTTGTCACCGTCCAGGGTCCGGCCTGCCGGCTCGACGTGCGAACGGAGAAGAAACCCACGGCCATCTGGCTGGACGGCAAGAAACTCGACAGCGGCTGGTCCTACTCCGACGAGAGCAAGATGACCACAATTCCCTTCACCGAAGGGACCCACTCCGCCGAGATCGCCCTCCTCCCCAACCCCAAGCTGCCGCCTACCGAAGCCGACATCCCCATCGCAAAGGCGGAGGGATCGGGGACATATGGACAGCTCAAGGCCTATTTCGGTCCCTGCGGTATGCAGGCATCGGGGATATTCACCGGCGAGGCGGGCCGCTATGAGTGCGCGGTCAGGTGCGCTCCCATCGGTCGGAAGCGCCTCGAAGCCAGTCTCTCCGCCGAGGGCAATCCGTCCGCCGCCTGGCAGCTCGATAAGGAGAAGATGACGGAGAAGAAGGTCTCTCTCATGCTCTTCCCCGAGACCAAGCTGGCACTCAATGTTGAGGGCGGGCGCGTCCGGTCGAACCCCGTTCGTGGGGTCGCAATGAAGCAGACCGCGCCGGTTGTGGTCCTGCCCCACTTCCCGGCCAAGGATGTCAAGACCGAAGACGGCATCCTCATCGAGGGCGAGAAGTTCTCCGCCCACGGCGGCGGGGAGATCAAACTCTCCGGCGGCGGCCACAAAGGGGCGCATGGCAACGACAACATCTACTCCTTCGGCACGGCGCCGGGGCAGTGGGTGGAGTGGACGTTCCCGGTCCCGGCGGCGGGTAGGTATCGGCTGGTCATTGTCGGGGCGTCGGACCATGAGCGGCCCATCCGCAGGCTTGAGATCGACGGCAAGGTCCCATGCCCCGCGTGCGAGCTGCTCCAGTTCGCCCGAACCGGCGGCTGGGCGCGCAACACCGCCGACGAGTGGTGGGCGTTTCGCGTTGCCGACGCATCCGGCAGCGATATGGCCTTCGACCTGAGCGAAGGGAAGCACACGGTTCGCCTGACGGTCGTCGGCGATCATCACCTGAATGTGGACTATCTCCTGTTCGCACCGGTGAAGTAGGTAGCATGAACGACGAGACCTTCCGAGCGTGGTATGGCTGGGCGGAGATCGAGCCCAGGGACCCCGTGGCGGCGGGGGCCCCCGGGACGTGGATCCTTACCTACCACGTCGGCAAATACGGCATCGACGACGGCGGCAGCCTGAAGATCGCCTGGCGGCAGATGACTGACTGGGGCCGGCCCCAGTCGCGGGACTCGAGGGCCCCGAACTATCTCACCGTGACCACCACGGGCGCCTCGAAGATCAGCTACCGGTTTGCCCCCCGTGGCTACATCCGCCCCTGGCGCAAGGCGCTGCTCATCGACTTCGCCGACTCTCCCCTCGGCGAGGGCGACACCGTCACGGTCGTGTATGGCGATACGTCGCAGGGCTCACCGGGGATGTTCGCCCAGACCTTCTGCGAAAAGACCTTTGAGTTCAAGGTGCTGGTGGACAGCCACGGCGGCGGGGAGTTTGTGGAGCTGCGGAACCATCCCGAGATCGAGGTCATCGGCGGGCGGGCCGAGAAGCTGGTCATGATCGCGCCGTCGATGGTGAAGGTGGGTGAGCCCTTCGATGTCCTCCTCAAGGTCCTCGACAAGTGGGGCAACGTAACCCCCAGCTACGCCGGGACCGTCACGCTGAGCGCGGTGGGTAATGTCTCCGGTCTGCCGGGGAAGCTGCAGCTCACCATCGACGACAAGGGCATGAAAAAGATCGAGGGCGTAAAGGCGGAGAACACAGAGGTGCGGAGCCTCTCGGCCAAGGGCGCGGACGGCTTGTCCTGCACCAGCAATCCCATCTCGGCGCGCGACGATCTGCCGAAGCTGCGCCCCTTCTGGGGCGATCTGCATGGCCAGAGCGAGGAGACGGTCGGGACCAATTCGGTGGAAGACTACTTCCGCTACGCCCGCGACGTGAGCCGGCTCGACTTTACCAGCCACCAGGGCAATGCGTTTCAGATCACGAAGGAGACATGGCAGGAGGTCTGCCGCTGCGCGCGGGAGTTTAACAAGCCCGGCGAGTTTGTGACGTTCCTCGGCTACGAATGGTCGGGCAATACGCCGGCCGGCGGGGACCACAACGTGTATTTCCTCAAGGACGACGAGCAGATCCATCGGTGCAGCCACTGGCAAATCGCCGACAAGAGCGATGCGGACACGGACCGTTTTCCAGTAACGGAGTTGCATCGTGAGCTGAAGGAGCGCGACGCGATCACAATCCCGCACGTCGGCGGCCGGCCGGGGAACCTGGAGATGTATGAGCCGGCCATCGAGCCGCTCATCGAAATCTATTCGGCGTGGGGGGAGTTCGATTGGTTTCTGCGTGAGGCCCTGGAGCGGGGGCGCAAGGTGGGCTTTGTGGCAGGGAGCGACGACCACAAGGGCCGGCCAGGGGCGAGCTATCCCGGCCGCTCGTCGTTCGGTGTATACGGCGGCTTGGTGTGTGTGCTGGCTGAGGAGCTGACGCGCGAGGCGATCTGGGACGCCCTCAAGAAACGGCGATGCTATGCCACGAGCGGGCAGCGCATCCTGCTGGAGGTCTCCTGCGGCGATCACACGATGGGAGAAGAGTGCGAAGTCAAGGGGCCCCCCGAGATCGAGTTCCGCGTCGTGGGGACTGACAACATCGAGAAGGTCGAGCTGTTCGCAGGCGGTGCACTGGCCGCGCAGTTCCCCGCGACCCCGCAGCGTGAGAGCGACCGCATCCGGATCACCTGGGGCGGGGCGCTGATTAGGGGACGGGGTCGGATCGCCACGTGGGACGGCAAGGTGGAGATCGAGGGGGGCAGGATCGTCGATGCCCAGGGCTACGCCTTCGACTCCGCCGCCGAGGGCATCACGCATGCGTCGGCCAATCGTGTCGAGTGGCGTTCCACAACCGCGGGCGATGTCGATGGCGTGATTCTGCGGCTGGAAGCGAATGACGGCGCAATTCTGAAAGTCAGGACTCCCATCGTCCAGATGGAATTTTCGGTGGGCGAAGTGCGCCAAGACACAGTCGTGAGGGAAGCGGGGGGGGTGGGGCTGCGGCTGCAGGCGGAGTGCCTGCCGAGGACCTACGGCCCGCTGAGTTGGAAGCTCATTGACGAGGCGGAACGGAAGGGCGTGGTACCCTACTATATAAAGGTCACACAGAGGGATGGAGCGATGGCGTGGAGCAGTCCGATCTGCGTGCAGAGACAATCGTCCTGAAGGGAAATGGGAAATGGACAGTCTGAAACGTTTTGGACTCCGTCACCTTGAGGTCATCCTGATTCTCGTCATCGTGGGCGTGATGGCCTTGGTCGACCGCGTCGTCGAGCAGAAAATCACCTTGCTGAATTTCTACTTCATCCCGGTGCTTCTTGCCGGCTACCTGCGGGGCCAGAAGATGGCGGCGATGACGGCGGTCCTGTGCATCGCCAGCGTGATCTTCTGTCAGTTTTACACGTCGCAGGGGTCTGAGGAGTCCCTCTTGGGCTATTCGCTTGGGGCAAGGGAATTCCTGGAGAAGGCAAAACAGCTCGACCTCCCCGTCACAACCACGAGTCCACTCCTGTTGCGGCAGAGACTTCCGGTGAAGGTGGACGCGAAGACCAAGGTGAGAACCATCCGGATGTACCGCGAGCACGGAGAGATGGAGACGGAGAAGAACCGGCGCGAACTTCTCTTGGAGGGGCTGGAAGTTCGTGTGTATGCGCACATCGCGGCCTGGGGATCCTTTCTGTTCCTGTCCGGCGTGCTTGTGGGGCGCTTGTCCGAGGAGCGGGCGAAGCGGATGCGGGACCTGCACAGCGCCTACGTCGGCGTTCTCGATATTCTGACCAAGTACTTGCAGTCGGCCGACAAGTACATGCGGGGACACTTGCGGCGCGTGTCGGAGGAGGCGACCGAGATCGCCCGAAAGCTGGAGATGGACGCCTCGGACGTTGACAGCGTTCAAGCTGCGGCCATGCTCCACGACGTGACCGAGTTCGATGTTAGCATGGACCTGATCGAGCGCGCCGCCCAGATGTCTGCCCACGAGGAAGACATGCTCGAATTCGAAATGGAACCCGATGCGAAAACGCTTGCGCAGACGGGGTCTGTCCTGAGCAAATCCATCTCCCTCGTTGCGGCGAAGGACCTCCTGAAAAAGAAGGCCGAGAAAAAGGGAGAAGGGGCGAAGCAGGACATCCCCCTCGGCGCGCAGATCGTAGCGCTTGTCGATGTCTTCGACGGCATGACGACCGAGGAAAAGAAGAAGCCGGAGGAGGCATTCGAGCAGATCGGTAAAGACATGCCGGACCTCGACGAGAAATTGTTTTTGGCAGCGCGAGAAGTGCTGCTGACCTCTAAATCGTTGGCGGAGTGAAATTCGGTCCCATGACACAAAAGAGAGACCGCTGGGGAACGTTGGGGTTCATCTTCGCCGCGTCGGGGTCGGCCATTGGCCTGGGGAACATCGTCTTCTTCAGCGCCAACGCCTACAAATACGGCGCGGGGGCGTTCTACATCCCCTACCTGGTGGCGTTCTTTGTCCTCGGCATTCCGATTATGATCCTCGAACTCGGGCTGGGCAACAAGATGCAGCGTGCCTTTCCCGAGTCGCTGTCGCGCTGCGCCGGCAAACCGGGCGAGTTCGTCGGGTGGTGGGGCCTGCTGAGCGCGTCATTTATCACGATGTACTACATCACCATCCTCGGCTGGGCGCTGGGCATGTGGGTCGGGTCGTTCGGCGGCCTCTGGGCCCATCCCGGCACGGTGGCGGCGTTCAAGGACGCGGGGAAGATGGCCTTCTCCCAGGCGTTCTTCTACCACATGATCAGCGGCAAGGGAGTTCTTATCTACGTGCCGATTATCTGGCTGCTCAACGTCCTGATCGTCTGGCGCGGGGCGAAGTCCATCGAGGAGGCCGTGTCGATCTTCGTGCCGCTCATGTGGATCATGATGATCATTCTTATCCTCCGCGGCCTCACGCTCCCCAACGGCATCCAGGGTGTCTATCGCCTTTTTACCCCCGACTTCAAGATCATCTTTTCTGATTTCTCCGTCTGGCACGGCGCATTCAGCCAGATGTTCTTCACGCTGTCCCTCGGCTTCGGCATCATGACAGCCTACGCGAGTTACCTGCCGAAGACCTCCGACCAGACGAACAACGCGCTCATGGTCTGCTCGATGAATTGCGGCTTCGAGTTCATCGCCGGCATCGCCATCTTCTCGCTCCTGTTCGCCTTCGCCATCGTCCCTGCGGGTGGGACGTTGAGCATGACCTTCTGGACCATTCCCAGGGGAATCGTGCAGTTTCCGTTCTGGCACCGCGTTTTCGGTGTACTGTTCTTCACGCTCCTGCTGATGGCGGGGTTGTCGTCAAGCGTCTCTCTGTTCGAGGCGATCATCTCGGCGGTCATCGACAAGTTCGGCGCCAGCCGCAAGAAGGTGATTCTCATCTTCGCCGTGCTCGGCTGTCTCGGCAGCTTTATCTTCGCCCTGCCCACGGTCATCGACCCCAAGCTGGACGGCTGCGGAACACTGGGTTTGACGCTCTTAGACATGATCGATCACTGGTCCTTCGGGCAGGGGCTGCTGATCGTCGGTTTTTTCGAGTGCATCATCGTCGGGTGGTTCTACGGCGCAAAAAAGATCCGCGAATACGTTAACCACCACTCCAATCTGCACCTCGGTGTGTGGTTCGACATCATCATCAAATTCGTGGCGCCGATCATGATCCTCGTCGTTTTGGTCTTCGGGAACCTCAAGGATTTCAAGTCGGCTACGGTTTACGGCTCGAGCTACATCTCAGGTCACGCCTGGGTGGCCGGCGCGGCGCTCGGCATCTGGCTGTTCGCCACGTGCGCCGGCGCGGCCGTGCTCACGCTCTCGAAAACGTATGAGTATGAGGGGGAAGAACGAAGAGGCGGCGAACCCGATGCGGAGGGGAAGTCCAATGACGAATAGAATCCCGATCTTCCTGGTCTGTCTCGGCCTGCTCGGCTCGGTCCGTGCCGATGAGATCGTCATCGACATCCCCGACACGGTGCGGCGCGGGGTGGAGGCGACGGTCACCGTCACCAAGAACGGCGAACCTCTTGCCGGTGCGACCGTGACGGCGACGTGCAATCCCAAGAGCGAGATGGAGGCCGACGATCCCCTCGGCGCGACCGACGCGAAGGGGCAGGTCAAGTGGACCCCCAAGCAGACCGGCATCGCCAAGCTCAGCGTGAACAAGGGAGAGGCGACAAGGAACACCGTCGTCCTTTTTGAGCGTTTCCCCGTCAATGGACTCATCATCTTCCTCTTCGCCGGTACGGTCCTCTACGGCGGCATCATCCTCGCCTTTCAGCGCATGCGGCGGGAGTGGGCCGTCATCGGCCACGCCGACGGGGATGAGGAAAGCGAAGAGTAGGTCCCCCGCTTCATAACCGGTCTGAGCCATTCCAGAGCAAGAGTTGTTTGGTGATGTCGATGTGTTTGTGTGAGCATATCGCAATCGGCACTGCCACCTGCATGTGCCGGGCAAGATGCCTACCTGCGCCTGATGCTACCCCGTTTCTTGCTTTTTTGACAAAAGGCTTGACAGTGTCCATAGATCGGGTATAGTTAAAAAGGTACGAATCATGTCATTATCGCAAGTTGCGCTGTCGTTTTCCGTGTACGGGGCAGGCCGATCGCGTGGTCGGCCGGCGGGAAGGCAAAGGCTGAAGCGGGACGTTGCTCATTTCCGTAGGGTAAGCGTGTGCGATTATTGGAGGGGGAGCATTTTTTCCATGCGGCGCACAACACATATCGAGTGCACATGTACCCCGGCACCCGTCGCGGACAGGCAACCGGGTTTCTCTATATTGTATCCGCTATCGGCGGCGGAGACGGCCTTGTTGCCGGCAGACGTTACGCACCGCGACTGACTGACAGAGGAATCTCGGGAGGGGATTGTTATGGGAAGTGATCGAATTCATCGGGCATTGGGCATCGAGGAGTTGGAGGCGCGCACTGCGCCGGCGGTCATCACGGTCACGAGCCTGGCCGACAACACGATCGTTGACGGGCAGGTCACGCTGCGCGAGGCGCTTCAGGCGGCAAACACGGACGCGTCGATTGACGGCTCGACGGCCGGCAGCGGTGCGGACGACATCGTTTTCGATCCGACATTGTTTCCCGGCCCCATGCAGACCATCACCCTTGGCGGGACGAATCTGGACATCACGTCCGACGTTACGATTACCGGACCCGGCGTGACACAGCTTACCATCGACGGGAACAACACCTCGCGCATTTTCCTCGTCGATGATGGGAACGGGGGGAGCACGATCACTGGGGTGATCACCGGAATGACGTTGACCGGCGGAAGTGATGTGGATGGCGGGGCCATATACAACAGTGAGGCCCTCACCATCGACGCCTGCACCATCACCGGCAGCGCGGCGACCGGCTACGGCGGTGGCATCTACAATTATCTGGGCACGCTAACCGTGCAGAACGGCAGCGCCATCAGCACCAACAGCGCGGGCAACTTTGGCGGCGGCATCTGCAACGTGGGTGCGCTGACCGTGGACAACAGCACGATCTCCGGCAATACCACCTCCACCGACGGCGGCGGCATCTACAACCTGGGCACGGTGAGCGTGCAAACGGGCAGCACCATCAGCGGCAACACCGCAACCTTGGTCGGCGGCGGCATCGTCAACCAGGGGGGGATTGTGATTGTGGATGGCAGCACGATCAGCGGCAATACCGCGGCAAATCACGGCGGCGGCATATGGAACAACGAGACGCTGACCATAAGGAACAACAGCACGATCTCCGGCAACACCGCGACGAACTATGCCGGCGGGGGCATCTACAACCTCCTGGGCACGCTGACCGTGCAAACGGGCAGCACCATCAGCGGCAACACTGCAACCGACGGCGGCGGCATCTGCAACCAGTCCGGTACGGCGACGGTGGATGCCAGCACAATCACCACGAACACCGCGACGAACTTCGGCGGCGGCATCTACAACCTCAGCGGCGACCTGACCGTCCGGAATGGCAGCACGGTCAGCAACAACACGGCGGTGGTCTACGGCGGAGGCGTGTGCAACGCGGGCACGCTGACCGTAACGAACAGCACGATCAGCGGCAACAGCGGGGTAGCCTACGGCGGCGGCATCTGGAGCAACAATGTGCTGACCGTCCAAAGCGGCAGCGCCATCAGCACCAACAGCGCAACATTCGCCGGCGGCGGTATCTGTGTCCAGGGGGGCACAGCGAGCGTGGTTGCCAGCACGGTCAACGGCAACAATTCGGCCGTTTACGGCGGCGGCATCTGGAACAATAGCACGCTGATCGTGACGAGCAGCACGATTTCCGGCAACACGGCGGCAGCCCTCACCGGCGGAGGCATCTGCAACCAGGGAGGCGCGGTGACGGTGAGCGCCGGCACGATCAGCACCAACACTGCTCAGACCTATGGCGGGGGCATCTGGAGCAACGGCACGCTGACCGTCCAGAACGGCAGCACGATCAGCGGCAACACCGCGTTGACGCAGGACGGTGGCGGCATTGCCAGCCAGGGCGGCACGACGGCGGTAAATGGCAGCGCGATCAGCGGGAACACAGCGGTCAACGGCGGCGGCCTCTTCAATTGGTCCGGCGCGACGACCGTGGATGCCAGTACGATCACCGGCAACACGGCGACCAACTTCGGCGCCGGCGCCTTCAATCTGACGGGCACGCTGACCGTGCAAAACGGCAGTACGATCAGCAACAACAACGCGACCGCCCTCGGCGGGGGCATCTGCAACGCCGACACGCTGATCGTGTCGAACACCACAATCAGCGGAAACACCACGGGCACCGATGGGGGCGGCATCAGCAACAAGGTAGGCACAGCGACGGTGGATGCCAGCACGATCACCGGCAACACCGCGACCTACGCCGGTGGCGGCATCTGGAACGACGACACCGTGACCGTGACGAACAGCACGATTAGCACCAATACCGCCGCAACGAACGGCGGCGGAATCTTCAACGCGGGCACGCTGACCGCGGCAAACAGCACGATCAGCGACAACACGGCAACCGACGGCGGCGGCATCTGGAACAGCGGCGCACTCCTGACCGTCCAGAACGGCAGCACCATCAGCGGCAATATCGCACACAACGGCGCGGGTATGTGCAACAAGGGGGGCACAGCGACGGTGGACGCCAGCACCATCAGCATGAACACCGCCGGGTTCTATGGCGGGGGCATCTGGAGCAATGGCACGCTGACCCTCCAAAACGGCTCCGCAATCAGCGACAATACCGCGGCCGCCCACGGCGGCGGCATCTACAATGCAGGCACGCTGACCGTAACAAACAGCACGATCTCCACAAACATCGCGGAGACCTTCTCCGGCGGGGGCATCTGGAGCAGCGGGACGGTGACCGTCCAGAACGGCAGCGCCATCAGCAGCAACACCGCGACCGACCACGGTGGCGGCATCTATAACCTGTCCGGTACCGTAACGGTGGATGCCAGCACGATCAGCGACAACACCGCGTACAACTTCGGCGGCGGCATCTGCAGCGTAGGCACGCTGACCGTAACGAACAGCACGATCAGCGGCAACACCATGCCGGTCCAGGGCGGCGGCGTCTGGAGCCAGGGCACGATGAATATGACGAACAGCACAATCTCCGGCAACTCGGCGTTGGACGATGGCGGCGGCGTCTGGAGCGACGGCATACTGAACATAAAGAACAGCACGATCGCCGAGAACACGGCTGACAAAAAGGGGGACGGCACAGGTGACGGAGGAGGGATCCATGTGACTTCAGGTACGCCCGACCTGAGGAGCACGATAGTTGCCGACAACATTGACAGAGGAGGCGAGGCAAACGACATCTTTGGGACGGTGGATGCCGAAGGAAGCCTGATCGAAGATACAAGCGGCGCGACGATCAACGCCGTGGGCGTGGTTGCGAACGTCACCGGCGCCGACCCGCTCCTTGCCCCCCTGGCCTTCAACGGCGGTCCCACAGAGACACACGCCCTCCTGCCCGGCAGCCCGGCCATCGACGCGGGTCTCAACCCTCTGGCGCTGGCCACCGATCAGCGCGGCGCGGGATATGCCCGCGAAGTGAATGGCAGCGCGGACATCGGCGCTTACGAGGCCTTGCTCTTCGGTACGCCCCTGGTTCTGAACAAGGCCAACCCGCGATTCACCTTCACCGACGCCGACGGCGACCTGATCCAACTGGCGCTCACTGGAGATGGCGAGGCCGATATCTATTCCACCACCGGCGGCGTCCCCGACGGCAACGACATCGCCTTGATCATCTTCTATGGCACGACCGATCACACCGGATTCACGGCCAGTGACACGGATGCCACGACCGGCGGCAACACGCTCGTTCTCGGGGCGGCAACCGCCGCCGGGTCGATGGGCAATGTCCGGCTGACCCAGAGGGGCGGCGTCGTGCGGGACACCGCTATTGAAATCAAAGGCGGTCTGAAGACGCTCCAGGTCCTCGGCACTGCAACCAACGTGGATTTGTCTGTCGATGCGAACACATCGAGCGTGATGATGATGGGCGCCGTGACGAACTGCACGTTCGACATCGGCGGTGCGGTGGGCATAGTCCAGATGAAACAAGCGGTAAACCAGACGACGGTTGATATCGGCTCGACGCTGAAGAAGGTCATGTTCCTCGACGGCATGGCGAACAGTACCGTGACGGTGGGGGGCTTTACCACGATGCTCATGGCGAGGAACGGCCAGACAAACTCCACGGTGAACCTGGACGGCGGGGTGAACATCATCAAGCTCTTCGGCGGGATGAACAACACCGATATAACTGCCAGGGGCAACGTGAAAATGTGCTTAGTGAAAGACGGGATGCGAAACACCTCCGGCCTCCATATCGGCGGTCATGCACAGATGATTCGGGTGTTGGGCGGCATGGCGACCGGTTCGGCCTTGAGTGTGGGCGGCAACATACGCATGGCGATGATTCTCGGCCCGAAGGACGGTGACGCTGTGGATGGGACCTCCACGGCGACGTTCGGGAACCTGTGGAAGATGGTGATGGTGAAGGGCAACTTGGCGGGCACGGTGGACGTCCAGGGCTCGTGCGTTCTCGACGGCAAGAACAACCTGATCAAGGTGGTAGGCAATCTTACGGGCAACCTTGTTGCCGATCTGTTTGGGAACGTGGTGGTCACGGGCAACTTTTCGGGCAACATCGGCGATGCCGATACGGCCGCTGGCGGCAAGAACCTGCTGAAAGTCAACGGCGCCTCGACAGGGACCCTGACCCCCGACAACAGCATTTTCGAAAGGATCTACTGAGGAAAGGGTGCACTTAGGCAAGAGAAAACGGCCAGGGCAAACCGCCCTGGCCGTGTTGTTTTTCGACACGCGGACTATTCTTTTTTGTCGGTCTTTTCTTCTCCGCTGAGGCTCTCCTCGGTGTGCTTCACCTGCTCACTGGAGACGCCGCCGGTTTCCTCGCCGTCGATGGAGCCGACGGAGATGTCCAGGTCCTCGCGCCGCTCGATCTTGGCGATTTGGCCGTCGCGGATCCAGATGATGCGGTCGGAGACGCTCAGCATCTTCATGTCGTGCGTGGCGGAGATGATCGTCACGCCGGAGTTCTCGTTCATCTCTCTCACCAGCTCGATGATCTCGCGGCCGGTGGAGAGGTCGAGGTTGCCTGTCGGCTCATCGGCCAGGAGGATGGCGGGATCGTTGGCCATGGCGCGGGCGATGGCCACGCGCTGCTGCTGGCCGCCGGAGAGCTGAAACGGTTTGTGGAGGACGCGCTCGCCCAGGCCGACCAGCTCCAGGAGTTCGCAGCCCTTGTCGCGGGCCTCGTCGGTGGTGAGGCCGGCGAAGGTCATCGGGAGCGTGACGTTCTCCAGGGCGGTCATCACCGGAATCAGGTTGAAGGACTGGAAGATGTATCCGATCTTTCGGCACCGCAGCCAGGCCAGCTCGTAGGCGTCAAGCTGAGCCACATCCACCTCGTCGATATAGACGCTGCCCTCGGTCGGCTTGTCCAGGCCGCCGACCATGTTGAAGAGGGTGGACTTGCCCGAGCCGGACGGCCCCATGATGGAGATGTATTCTCCCTGCTTGATCCCCAGCGTCACTCCGTTCAGCGCATAGACCTCTTCGTCACCCATGCGGTAGACCTTGGTGACGTTCTTCGTCCGAACGATGTTTTGCACCCGGTCCATGGATGAATCAGCGCTTTGTTGTGCGGTAGCCGCATCTTCCATTGAGCGTTTCCTCCTCTCGGTAAATCGAAGGAATCAGTCGTTCATTATTATTCTTATTCTACTCTTCAGATCTCATCGCGTCAACAGGCTGCATCTTTGCCGCGGAGTAGGCGGGCCCGATGGCGGCAAGGATTGAGAGAACGGACCCAATCACGAAGCACAGCAATGCGGATTGCAGAAGCCCCGCCCAGGGGAAATAGGTCAGCGCATAGAAGCCGAAATAGGGGAAGGTGTCCATATCATACCATCCGTAGCCGAAGAGTGTGCCAATGAAGCTGAGGACGAACCCCATGATAATGCCGAAGACGGTACCGGCAATCCCCTGGAGGGACGACTCCAATAGAAATAACTTGATGATAAACCCATCCAACGCCCCAAGGCATTTCATCGTTCCGATCTCTCGGATACGCTCCGAGACAGACATGAGCATGGCGTTGACGATGCCCACGACGCACACGAGCAGGGACAGCACGATGAGCCAATACTGCGACGCGCTCAGGCTTGCTTCCTCGCCCACCTCGATGCCCTTTTTCTCCATGATGAGGCGAAGCTCTTCCTTGTCCGGGTTTTCGTCGTTGAGCGTCTTGAATCCGTTCACGTAGGCGTTGCCGGCCCAGATCGACATGACGAACGCAATGGCGAGGATGATGCCTCCCATGGTGATTATGGACCGCCAGAAGCGAATCTTCAGGCTCTTCAGCGCGATCTCAATGGCCTTCGAAAGGGGAAGGACGATCTGCTTGCCGATGTGGCGCCGATCCCGGTCAACAATACGCTCACTCATCGTTTCTTCTTTTTCCCTTTCTTTTTGCTCTCCTGGGGCTCTCTGATCACCAACCCGATCAGCCTCTTCTTCGCCAACAGCTTCAGGTAGTTCAGCATCGACAGCTCCGCTTCCTTGCGGTTCAGCTTGAACTTCTTCTGGAACTCGCCCACGATGGCGCGCACGTTGTTCTTCCCGTCGCAGCGGTCCCAGACATAGCTGCCGATCTCGTCCAGCCCCACCCGCTTCTGCTCCGGCACGAAGAAGACCTTCGCGAGCAGGTCAACCCACCACGCCTTCTTCCGCGGGATCGAGATCGACACCAGCCCCGTTTCGTCCCGCGTCACCTCCACGGCCTGGTTCCGCACCGGAATCGCCGACAGCGATTGCTCCCGCGTAAGCTGTGGCTTCTTCCTGAACATCCTCTCTCAACGTCGGTTCTCCGCCGGGTCAGTGGCAGCGGATTGTCTCGACAAACTTTGCATAGTCGGGCGTCTGCTTCGTCTTGGCGGTCACGCGGAACACGAACAGCTTGTCCGAGTCCTCGCACCACCACACCCGCGCCCACAGGTCCCGCCGGATGCGGAACAGCGTCGTAACCGGGCGAAGCAGTCTTGCCTCTCCCGTGTACACCAAGCTCTTGTGCCCCCGGAAGATTTCTTCCTGCGACGAACACCGGTACGCCCGAAGACGCTTATTATAAAACTCCTCGAACCATTCCTTCAATTTCTTTTTTTTCATTTGAAGGCTGGCGAGGCTTACCCGTGCGTACTCGACCTCGTCCTTTCGGCGGACAAACAGCATCTCCAGACACCCCGTCTTCAGCGTCCGCTCCTTCAGCGTCATGCTCGCCGGGCTGTCGAAGGCGAAGTCGAAAAACCGCCACTTTACCCCATCCCCCGCAGGATGATCGCTCAGCGACTCAAATATCCGTTTCACCACCGGACGGATCGGGTCGCCCTTCCGATACATCACCCGGACGAACGTGTTCCGCTTGCACTCCCCGCAACGCCGCACCATCCCGAAGGACTGAAACTCCGCGTCGAAGGAGAAGCACTCGTGGTCGATGCCCTCCAAGTCTACCAGCGACAAGTCGCGCTTTGTCTTGAAGCTCTGCTTCGACCGCTTGACCTCTTTCTGGGCCTCCTTGATGTGGTTGTCCACCACCTCTTTGGCCGTGACCTTGCCCTTGGCCTTCTCCCAGCGCATCTCGAGGCGAACCATGTCGGGGTCATCCAAGCGGATGTAACCCGACTCGTGATGCCCACTTGCGGCGCCAAGCTCCCAATCGGCTGGGACCTCCAGCTCAAGGCCCTGCCAGCAAAAATCCGTCCAGTTGGCGCCTAATTTCTTCGAACCCATAAGGGATAATTGACCCTCTTCCTGCGAACGGACGGTATCGTAGCACAGGTGCCGGAGGCTGTCAACGCAAAAAAGCGGAGGCATATATTTTGACTTTTGACTTGCTCCGGCCAATGGTGTATGCTTGGGGCATGGGGAGGTCCGCATCTGACAACGGCCCATGTTCCGACAGAGGAGGGAAGTCATGAAGGCCAGAACGCTGTTCGCCGGGGTCACCGCCGTGGCGTTGATGGTTCTGCTGTGCGCATGCGAGGAAACGGAGAAGAAGGCCGCTCCCGCCGAGAAGAAGGCCGAGGCGAAACCCGAATGCAAGGCTCGCACGGCCCAATCCGCGCCGGAGGTCAAACCCGCCCCGAAGGCGTCGTGCAAGGCAGGCGCGAAGGGCGGGGGGATCACGCTCAAGTCCGGGGCCACGTGGGACCTGGAGGGCAAGATTGCCCCGGAGATTGAGACGGCGCAGTGGTTCAACGCGGAGAAGCCGATGACGCTGCAGGAGTTCCGGAAGAAGAAGTTCGTCCTGCTTGAGTTCTGGTTCACAAAGTGCCCGCATTGCCAGGAACAGGTCGAGCACATGCAGGACATCTACAATCGGTTCACAGGACCCCTGTTCCAGGTGATCACGGTCGTCAGCGACCTGAAGGATAACAAAGAGACGGTGGAGAAGTTCATCAAGGAGCGCAACATTACCTTCCCTGTCGCCATTGATAAGGACGCGAAGACCTTCAGCAAGTACGCCATGCGGTGTGTGCCGTTCTGCTATATTGTGAATCGTTACGGCTATGTGATCTGGCAGGGTCATCCGCACTATCTGAAGACGAAGCGGATCAGCGACATGCTGAAGGAAGCAGCGGCGAAATAAGGCAGGAACTCCGGGTCCCTGTCCTTTTGTAGGAGGAGCATCCCATGAAACGCCTGTGTGTGCTGATTTTCGGCCTGGCATTTCTTTTCCCCGCCTCAGGATCGCTCTGGGCTCAGGCCGACTTTTTGTACCAGAAGCCGCCGGAGATCCAAGGCAAGGCGTGGCTGAACACCAAGAAGTCCCTCACGCTGAAAAAACTCAAGAGAAAGAAAAAGGTGGTGATCTTGGAATTCATGATCACCACGTGTCCGCACTGCGTGCCACTCGTTCCCCGGATGAAGGAAATCTATGAGAAATACTCTAAGAAAGACGTGGTTCTCATCGCCGTCACGCATGAAAATGCGAAAAAGGTCGCGAAGTGGGTGAAGGAAAAGGGCATCCCGTACCCCGTCCTGTCCGATCCCGACACGAAGACCGCAGGCGCATACAGCAACACCATTGCGCCCTATATCTACATCATCGGCAAAAACGGATTGGTCTGTTGGCAGAACGCGGCGCAGGCCCTGAACGATGACGAGCTCGACATCGCCCTCGCGGCGGCGCGCGCGACGAAGGAGAAGAAGTAGCATGTCCGGTTTCGATCCTAAGAAGTATGAGAAGAAGATTGCAGAGTCCAGAGAGCGCCTCGCCATCGCCCGCCGCTTCGAGGAGCCGGACCGCGTGCCGATCCTCATCAGCACGGCAGGCAGCTACTACTCCCGCCTTTTCGGCTACAACATCCGCGACTACTACACCGACCCCGACGTGAAGATCGAGGTGCAGCTCAAGGGTCTGGAGTGGGCCTACGAGACCCTCGACGACGATCGGACATCCTACAGCATCACCTACGACCTCGGCCCCATCGGCGAGGCCATGTACTGGGACATGCCCATCGAGTACCCCGACGACACGTCGCCCCGTGCGGTCGAGATACTGCACGATCCCGCCGACATCGAAACGCTTCCCGTCCCCGATCCGGAGACGCACCCGGCGGTCAAAAAGCTGGACAAGGAGTTCGCAGAATTCAAAGAGAACGTCGAGAAGCGCGGCATCGACCTGCCCGTCGGCGGCGGGCAGATCGGCATCCACCCGCCGATCTCCTGCGCCTGCGCCCTCATGGGGGCGGATAAGGTCTATGAGCTCATGGCCGTGGACAAGGCGATGGCCGCAAAGCTGTTCGACAAGTGCTTCGAGGCCTTCTGCAAGCTCCGGGACTTTTACCTCAAGCGCTCCGGCGGCAAGAGCACCTCCATCGGCCTTGCCGACGACAACTCCGCCTTCATTTCCAACGCCATGTATCGCGACCAGATCTTCAAATACAACAAGGCCATCTACGACAAGTACGGTCCCGCGGGCAGGTCCTTCCACGCCGACGGCCCGAACGACCACCACTTCGAGATGTACGCCAACGACATGAAGCTGACCAGCATGGACATGGGCGGGTTCAGCAAGATCGAAAATGCGAAAAAGTATTTGGGCGGCAAGGTCTTCTTCAGCGGCGGCCTGAATTGCAAGGATCTCTACTACGATTTCGAGACCGCCAAGCCTGCCGTGGAGCACGCCGTTCGGATCGGCGCGCCCGGCGGCGGCTACGCCCTGGCCATCGGCGGGGAGACCTACCCCGGCGTCAATCCCGACACCCTCGTCCGGTCCGTGGCCTACGCGAAGGAGATCGGCACGTATCCGATCCAGCTCTGAGAATGCCGATGCTCCCTCACTTCTCCGGCACGAGGGCGATGAAGTCCACGCCGAGGCCGTCGTTCAGGTTGCTCATCCAGATCGTGTGCTCGCCGGCCGACAGGTCGAAGAGGACCGGTTTGCCCTTCTCGTCGCTCACGGTCAGGTACTGCCACTGGTCCGCCTTTACACCAAACCCGCCGGTGGACTTGAAGCGAATCACCTTGCACGCGGGGTGGGGGTATGTGCCATCGATCTTCAGGTCGCGCTGCGTGTTTTTGCAGTTCGTGGCGTAACGGAAGACGATCGAATACTTGCCCGTCTTCGGGACCTTCGCCTTCCACTCGAGCCAGTGGCCGAGGTTCGCGTGCCAGTAGGTGATCATCTTGCCCACCGTAGTGGGGCGGTCCGTTTTGAATTGAACCTGACCCCCGCCCTGGCCGGTGAAGTCCTCGGCCTGGATGATGACGGCCTTTTTGTACCACGTCGGCTCAATGAACTTCGGCGGGGGCGCCGGCAGGAACGTCCCGCCCCAGAGGGCGATGTCGTAAAGCGCACGTGGGCCTGTGCGGTAGGCGGACGAGAAGCCCTTGCCGTACAGGCTTCTCGACACGCTGATACTTGCTCCCTTCATGACGACATCCTTGAAGATTTCCTTCTGGCTCAGGCGATACGCATACGTGAAGGGGTGGCAGTACGCCATGGTCACCCCGTGTCCCTTGCTGCTGTTCGGGCACGAGGTGTACCGGAAGCAATAGTACTTCGGGTCGTTCTCCCACGTTTCCCTGATGATGTACTCTGCGCCCTCGACGATCATCTTCGCCACCTTCGGATCGTGCGTGAACCCGTGGTAGTACTTCAGTCCATCCAGCAGGATGCCGATCATAAACATGGCGTTGCCGTGATGGCGCGGGATGTCGAAGCAGTGGCCCGGTACCAACTGCCGGCGCCAGCCGCCGTCGGGTCGCTGCCGCTCGGCTACGCGGGCCACGATAATCTTTGCGGCGTTCAGGTAGTACGGATCATACGTCCCGTTGTAGACCCCCAGCGTGAGGATGAGGTGCCATCCGGCGGTGCGGCCGTTGGTGAAGTCATACTCCTTGGTGTACTGCCAGTCGTAGTGGTCGGCGATCATCTTTGCCGCCTTGAGGGCGCGCGGGTCGCCGGTGAGGTAGTAGTAATCCATGTGCCCCTCGCACCAGGTGTGGGTCACGCTCATTCCGCCTCGGGGCGTGCCGGGAGGCGCGGCGGGGATCTTGTAGTACTCGCCCACATGCCCCATGCAGTGCGCCCAGACGCCCCCGACGCGGCGCGGGTCGCTGTAGTAGCGAACCGTATCCACGTCCTGGTTGTGCTGCTGAGCCTGTTGTCCGGTGTAGAAGAAATCGAGGATGCCGCTGCGGATGAAGTGGAGGCACATGCCGTGCTGCGTGTCGTACTCGATGTTGCCCCAGTTCACCCGTCGCTCGCCGTACCAGTCGCCGAAGTTCAACATGCCGTACTCCTTCACCATCTCCCGGCGGAGGAGGTAGACCTTGAGGCTGTTCTCGATGCCGATCTCATAGGCTTTGAACCGCTTCATGTCCTTCGGCCAGACATCGTAGAAGGCCTTGCTGTCGCAGTACCACTTCGCCGGGGCGACGGCGACGAGGGGCTTCTCGAAGCACTTGGCATGGCGGGCGGCGTCGGCGGACTGCGCATCGCCCTTATGGAAGTAATAAAGCAGCTCATGGCGCTTGGAGCAGCCCTGCTTCAGCTTGTAGCGGCCGTTCAGGAGATAGTAGTAGAGATAGTGCTGTTCCCCTTCGAAGGGGAATTCGGCGTAGTCCTCCTTGCCGAGGGTGGGGCAGATGCCGACACGAATTCCACTTTTGTCGATAATGAAATCCTTGGGATAGAGCTGCCAGAACCAGCGCACGGCGGTGGTGACGCCCTTTTTCCCGTCGGACGCCGTGGCCCAGCCGGCGGCGCGCTTGCCCTTGGTCGTCTCGGCTGTGCCGGTGGTCACGGTGTATTTGTCGTCGAAGTTCTGGAACAGCCGGATGTCGCCCTTGCCCGGATCGCCGGTGATGGCTTTTTCATCCCCACCCATGGCGCAGTGCTGCACGCCGCCGGCCAATGGGGTGCTCAGGAAAAGGTTCGTGATTTTTGTGAAATTCTCCGCGATGTGGTTGTTTTCCCACGTGTGGAACACGCGGAGGTGCGGCAGGCCGGCATAGGCGTTGATCCGGACGATATAGCGGAACAGGTCCTTTCCCTGCGCCTTGTGCGTCCCGGCGATCTTGATCGTCGCCCGGCACGGTCCGGCCTCTTCGACGACCACCTCGTCGGGCGGCGAGAGGGAGGAGTAAACCGTCCCGTCGTCGGCAGTGAGGAAGATACCCGCCTTATCCCCGCCTTGAGAAACCAACTCGTTATTCGTGAATTTTCCGTCACCGTTCTGGTCCAGCCAGACCTTGCCGAGGAAGTCGAACTTCTTTTTATTGAGCACAAGCTTCACCGGCCCGGTCACGACCGTGATCGTATCCTGCCCTTCCTCGACCATGAGCGGGGTCTTCGGCTCAGCGCGTTTCACCTCGGTCCCGTATTCCATGGTATAGATCGACTCGCCCCCCTTCGGGACATTGGCCTGAAAATCGAGGAGGACCCATTTGATACTCCGGTCGGGCCACCGGGCCAAGACCTTCGTCTGGAGGGGGACTTCCGCACCCTTCGGGTCGAGGACGCGGATGTTCTCGTCCGATCCCAGTGCGCCCTTCGGGAACGGGATGCCGGATGTTACCGGCCAGGAGACGTAATCCACGTCCAAGTCGTTCTTGAACGTCAAGGCCAGTTGACCGTGCTTCACGTTGCCGATAAACGGCGCGGGTCGTGTCGTCGCGAAGGTGAAATCTTTTGACTCGATGCGATTGCCCTTGGGATCCACTCCCACGACACGGAAGTGATAGGTCTTGCCTTCCTCCAGATTGTGAACGTAGACGCGATGATTGCACGCCGGCTTCTTGGCTGCGGGGACATCCATGTCGGCCACCTTGCCGTACGTTGCATCGGTCCCGTATTCGGCGACCGATGGCGTGGACCACGAGCTGATCCAGGTCACCCGGGCGGAGACGTCTTTCCCCTCAAAGATCGGATCGGCATGAATCTCGCTGAATGTGAACTCCCGGCTTCTCGGCTTCGGTTTGTTCTTCAAAAGGAACAGGTCCTCCAGCCGGTGCGCACCCGTTGGCCCGATGGCGGTGATGGTCACGACCTCGCCCCCTTTGAATTCGATGGGCTGGGTCAGCCAGAACAACCACGTCCGCCGGTTCTCGTTTGTCGCAACGGCAATGCCCTTCCGGACGCCGTCGATGGAGAGGGTGAACTTCTCGTCGCCGAAGTCGTCGTAGGTCAGGAAGGCCGGATAGTACTTCCCGGCCTTGGGCACGGTGAACGATACGCTGCCCTTGGTGCGGGTCATCCGGGCCGACGATTCCTTGTATTCCGTGAAAATGTCATACATGTAGCCGTCCATGTCGGTGTCGCCGATGCGGATGTGGATGTTGTCCTTGTCGGCCTTGATCTTTCGGATTCGGTCCAATCCGTACAGCCCCTCCACGTTTTGATTTTCCGTGATGTCGGCGAGCGTCGGCATTTTCTTTCGGTCGGACATGCCCTGTCCTTTCACCTCGATTTTGGGAGTGCTGTCCACGAATTTGTGCGGCTTGCGCGTCTCGCAGAGGAGGCGCATGTTGAAGACGGATTTGCCCCCTTCCTGATGCAGATCCACATCGCGAACGAAGGTGAGCCTGTTGCCGTCGATCCATACGCGCGTCTTGCCGTCCGAGGTCCTCGACCCATCCGGGGCAAAGACCGAAGTGGAAGTCGTGTGGAACATGAAATCGACGCCGGGCATATCCTTCCGGCCGTTCTTCGGATTGTTGTCCGCGTCGAGGTAGATGATGAAGCTGAGTTGGTCCTTGTCGATGGGCTTCAGGAATTCAATCCGCCACATAAACCGATTGCCGGCGATGTTGCCGAAGTAAACCTTCGTGATGTCGTGGGAGGGAAGATAGTTGTCCTTGCTAATGGACTTGTCGCCCTCGTCCTTCGCTTTGTCGTCATAAACGAGGTCGAGTTTCTCGGCATAGTCTGGATTCGTGCCGAGATCCTGTTCAATGGTATTTGGAATACCATCGCCGTCCGTGTCCTGCGCACGTCCCAGGGGCGCGGCTGCAAACGATACGACCATACCCAGCAGCAACAGGCGCATTGTTTTCATATCTCACTCCGTTAAGGGAAAACCAACGGTCCCGTTCGGAATCACAACGGGTGTGATCTTACTAAAGGACGACGGGGGAATCGAGGATTTTTTACGCCATTCTCCTTTCTTGACTCTCACGAATTTGTGGATACAATATGCGGAGAGCGCATTCTGGGAGAACTATCCCCGAACATGAGAGGAAACCATGATCGACCGGAGATTGCAAAATACCCTTTCCCTTGGTATATCGGCCCTGTTCCTCACCTTATCCATCTGTTCCTGCAACGAGGCCAGTAAAACCCTTCGGCAGGAAATGAAGGAGAAGGACTGGTACCGCCTACAGTGCGAGTACACCGCGCGCGGCGAGACAGTCGTCACCTTCCTGACCGAGGCCCTCAGAAGCCGGTCGTCGGGCGTCCGGGCCTTCGCCGCCGAGGCGCTCGGTCGGATCGGCTGCCGTGAGGCCGTGCCGGCCCTGCTTCGCGCCGTCGGCGACCACAAGCTGAACGTGCGCTGCGCCGCCGCGATCGCCCTCGGTCGGATCGCTGATCCCGCCACAGTCCATCGCCTCTGCATGGCCACGCGCGAGACCAAGGCCAAGGGCCGGGCCGCGGCGTGCGACGCCCTTGGCATGATGGGTGACAAGGCTGCGATTCCTGAGATGAAGAAGCGTCTGACCGACAAGAGTTGGGAGGTCAAGCTGGCTGCCGCCCGAGCGCTCCGGAAGTTGGGCGATCCGTCGGCCGTCCCGATCCTCATCCAGTGGGCCACGACCGAGTCTGAGGAGGTGCGACAGGAGGCCATCTTCGAGCTGGGCGAGGGCCGGGCCAGGGCCGCTGTGCCGGCCCTCATGGGGCTCCTGAAGGACCCCAAGTGGAACGTCAGTGAACTGTCGGCGCAGACCCTCGGCACCGTCGGCGATGCCGAGGCCACCGGATCGCTGCTGAACATGCTCAAGTCGGAGCGCATTCCCCTTCGCGCTGCGGCGGCCGAGGCGCTGGGGAAGATCGGCGACCCGGCGACCGTTTCCGCCTTGATCGAAATGCTTGCCGACTGGTCCCCGGAGGTCCGGCGGAGATCGGCCAAGGCGTTGGGCGAGATCGGCGATGCTGCCGCCGGTGACGCGCTGGCGGATCAACTGGAAGGCGAGGGGAACCTCTCCGTGTCCGTTTGGCTTGCGGCGTCGCTCTACAAGCTGGGGGCGGAGAAGGCGTTGGGATACATTACGAAGGAGGTGGACAATCAGGATGGTCTCGTCCGTATGAACGCGGTGGAGGCGCTGGGGTGGCTCGGCCACGAACCGTCCATCGGGCTGCTGACACTGCATCTCCGTGACGAGCACAGCTATGTCCGCCTTGCCTCGGTGTATGCCCTGGCCAACATGCCCGAACCTTCATCTCGCGAGCAGCTCATCATGGCGCTCAATCAGTTCCACCCCGATGTACGCCGCGCGGCCTTCGAGATCCTGCACGACCGCTACGGCCCGAAGCTCATTGATATGTTGAGGGCGCAACCGTAGCGCCGGTCCATATCCTGACCCCGCCTCAGCAGGAGCATCTGCCACGGATTGTTTTTTTGGTTTGCCTTTTTTCAGGCGATCTACACCGCGACTCAAGAACAGGGGATTGAAAGGGCAAATACAAGAGGGTAGAATGACGGGCAGTGTTCCGTCTGTAGGAACACATTGATTGGTTCTGATGGGTTAGGAGATTGACATGGCGAAAGGAGTGGTTGGCGCGCAGTTGTACACGGTTCGGGATTCCTGCAAGACGCTTCCCGACCTGCAGGAGAGCGCCAAGAAGGTGGCGGACATGGGGTACACGGCGGTCCAGCTCTCGGGCATCGGCGACATCGACCCGAAGGACGTGGCGAAGGTGATGGCGGACAACGGCCTGAAGATCGCCGCGACGCATGCCCCGTGGGATGCGTTCCTGAACACGTTGGACGAGGTGATCGAGGAGCACAAGATTTATGACTGTCAGCACCTGGCCATCGGCGGGCTGTCCAACGACTACCGGAGCGTCGAAGGCGTGAAGCAGTTCATCGATGAGCTCAAGCCCGTTGCGGAGAAGCTGGCCGCCGAGGGCATGGACTTCTCGTACCACAACCACAGCCAGGAGCTGGCGCGCTATGGCGAGAAGACCTGGCTCGAGATGGTCTACGAGCAGAGCGACCCCTCCGTCCTCAAGGCCGAGATCGACACCTACTGGATCCAGCACGGCGGCGCCGATCCCGTGGCCTGGATCAAGAAGTGCGCCGGCCGCGAGCCCCTGCTCCACTTCAAAGATATGTGCATCATGCCTGACCGTGAGCAGCGCTTTGCCGAGATCGGCGAGGGCAACCTGAACTGGCCCGAGATCATCAAGGCCGGCGAGGAAGGCGGCGCGGAGTACTACCTCGTCGAGCAGGACCAGTGCTACGACCGCGACCCCTTCGAGTCGTTGAAGATCAGCTACGACAACCTCAAGGCAATGGGGTTGAGCTGACGCGCGTGCCCATGCTGTCATGGTGAAGCCGCTTCAGTTCCGGTGGCGGCCGATCACGTGGAATGAGGGCGGCTTCACCTCGCGATATGCGGGGCCGACGGTGACAGTATGGAAATGCGTTTGGCCATATGACAGGAGAGGATAGACCATGACACTCCGTCTGACCCACGACATCGTGGACGTTGGGATTGTATGCAGCGATTTCGAGCGGTCCCTTGCGTTTTACCGGGACATTCTGGGGTTCGAGGTGCATGTGGACGTGCAGATCCCCGAGCGCGTGGCGACGGGGGTGAATCTGGCGCCGACGGCCTTCCGTCAGGTTCGCCTGCGTGCCGGCCAGACGCTGATCAAGCTGATGGAGATCGAGAACCCGCCCGAACGCCGGCCGGAGGAGTTCACCAACGGCGTGCGATGGTTGACGTTGTTCGTGGAGGACGTCCGGGGTTTGTATAGGGATTTGACGGCGAAAGGTGTGCGGTTCACCGGCCCACCGATTGTCCCTGAGAAGGGCAATGGCCTCGCGTGCGCCATCGACCCGGATGGCATCCTGATCGAGCTTGTCGAGCTTTAGTGCCGCCTGCCCCGTAACATAATGTTACACATTTGGCGCCGCCGTAATTGCCGTATTTGTGCACAAAAAACGAATTTTAGTTATTGGCATAACATTCTGTGTTTGCGTATGTTATGATGTGGTCTTGTGGCGAAAGTGCACAAGAAATGCCCGAAAGCCTTTGACAAATCTCAGTTGTGTGCTATACTGTCTGGGTAACGGTAAACGCGACGGGGAAGAGCGCCGGCGTCAGCCAAATGGGTGCATCGGGGGGGTTTGGCCGAGGTCGGCCATTCTGTTATAGAGGCGCATGCAGCGGCGCAACGCCTTGGCAGGCCCGGGAGAGTCTTGTTGGCCCGTTTTTCAAGCGACGATGTCGTCGAGCAGGTTCGGAACGCGACGGATTTGGTTCGTCTCATCTCTGAATATGTGCCCTTGCAGCGTTCCGGGTCACGATTCAAGGCCCTGTGCCCCTTCCACGAGGAAAAGACCCCATCGTTTGTCGTTACCCCACAAAAGCAGATATGGAAGTGTTTCGGTTGCGGCGAGGGAGGGGACTGCTTTTCCTTTGTGATGAAGCAGGAGCGAGTAGGGTTCCGAGAGGCCCTGCAGATGCTCGCGGAGCGGGCTGGCGTTGAGATGAAGCGGGCGTCGAAGGACGCGGCACGGCCGGACGAGAAAAAGGCGATCTATGACGCAAATCGCTGGGCAGCGGGGCTTTATCATCGGTATCTGCTCGATGGGGAGGGGGCCAAGGAAGCGCGGGTCTATCTGGCGTCCCGGGGGATCAGTGCCGAAATGATAGATAAGTTCAACCTCGGCTGCGCGCCGCCGGGATGGGACGGCCTGCTGGGGGAGGCGAAGAAGAAGGGCATTGCCGTCGGCGATCTGGACCGCGCGGGGCTGGTCATCCGCCGGACGGGGCAAGAGGGGTGCTACGACCGGTTTCGGGGCAGGCTGATGTTCCCGATTGCCGACGTTCAAGGTCGCGTTATCGGGTTTGGAGGACGGGTTCTCGACGATTCGACGCCGAAATACGTGAACTCGCCGGAGACGGTCGTTTTTAGCAAGAGCCGAACCCTTTACGGGCTTGACCTCGCCAAGAAGGCGATCCTGGACCGGCGGAGGGTGGCGATATTCGAGGGGTATACCGATGTCATCATGGCCCACCAGTACGGCGCGGACTGGACGGTGGCCGTGCTGGGAACGGCCTTGACTCGGGACCATGTGAAGACGCTCCGGCGCTTTGCCGATGAGGTCGTCCTCGTTTTTGATACGGACACGGCGGGGCAGAAGGCATCGGACCGGAGCCTGGACGTGTTCCTGCAGGAAGAGGCGGACGTCAAGGTGGCCATGCTGCCGGCGGGGAAGGACCCGTGCGACTTCATCCTGGAGCAGGGGGCGGAGGCGTTTGTGGCCGTCCTGGACGGGGCCAAGGACCTGATTCGGTACAAGCTGGACATGGCCTTTCCCGATGGGCGGGAACTGCGGCCTGCGGAGAAGAGCCGGGCGATCGACGAGATTCTGTCAACGATCGTGCAGTGTCCGAACCCGACGCTGGTAGCGTTGCTCCGAAAGGAGGTATCCGGTCGGACGGGTGTGCCGGAGCAGGATCTCCAGGGGCGGATGAACTCGCTGAAGCGGACGGCTTTTTCGCAAACGGAAACGAACGAAACGGCGTCTAAAGTAGAGGAAGAGACTGCCGAGGCCAAGGCCGAACGGCAGGTGATCGAGAGCCTGCTCGCAGAAAACGAGTTGATCCGCGAGATGGACCGGGAGGATATGATCGGGCTGTTGAAGGACTCGGCGCTGCGCAGTGCGGCGGAGGTCTTGGTGGAGATGTATGATGCGTCGGGATCGGTGGGGGAGGCGGAGTTGCTGGGGAATGTCGATGTCGCGGCGCGTCCGGTCATCGAGGCGATTATCGGGGGGCAGCGCGAGGGTCTCGACTACCGGGCGCAACTGAACGGAGCGCTTCAATTCTTGAAGAAGGAGCGCCTGAAACAGGAACGCGACGGGGCGAAGGCTGAGATGCTGAACGCTCGCAAGGCCGGCGATGAGGCCGAGTACAAGCGGTGGTTGGATCGCTACAGCAAGGCGATGATGGATCTCGCTGCGCTGTAAAGTGATTGAAGTAGGGTACGGATTACCTTGGAGGCGTTGCCGAATGGCGAACAGCGTTGACAAGGGGGTAAAGGAACTCGTCAAGAAGGGGAAGGAGAAGGGATTCCTCACGTACGAGGAGATGAACGATATCCTTCCCGATGAGGCCGTTTCGCCGGAGAAGATCGACGAAATCCTCATGATGCTTGACGAGGTCGGGGTGGACCTGATCGACGAGTCAGATGTCGCCAAGCGCGAAAAGGCTGACGACGACGAGGAGGAAAACGTCGATGAGGAGGATGCGGACAAGAGTCTGAGCGCCGAGACGTCGGAGCGCATCGACGATCCGGTGCGGATGTATCTGACGCAGATGGGCGAGATTCCCCTTCTGACTCGCGAGCAGGAGATCAGTCTGGCGAAGAAGATCGAGGTCACGCGAAAGCAGTTCCGTCGGCATGTGCTGGATTCGGACATTTCTCTTCGCGCCTGCCTGAAGATCCTCGACGACGTGTACCGCGGCCGGCTTCCCTTCGACCGGACCTTGGACGTCAATGTCGCCGTGGATGCGGAGAAGGAAAACGTCGCACGGCGTCTGCCCGGGAATCTGGACACGCTGCACAAGATGCTGGAGCGGAACAAGGGGGACTACAAGCTCCTCTCACAGACGGGCGTTTCGCGGAAGCATAGGGAGCGAGCCAAGGACGCGATCCGCAGGCGGCGGAAGAAGGGCGTTGTCCTTCTCGAGGAGTTGTGCCTGCGGATGAAGCGCGTGCAGCCGCTGATGAAGCGCCTGGTGAGCGTCTCGCAACGGATGGAGGACCTGGAAAAGCGCATCGGCCGCTTGCGGAAGAGCCGGGCCAAGTCGCGCAACGGCGAGATTCGTCGCGCCATGGGTGAGCTCCATGCGTTGGCCGACCTGGTTATGGAGGACAGTGAGACGCTGAAGAAGAAGGTCCAGGTCATGCGGCGGCACTTCTGCGACTACGAAGAGGCGAAGCGAAAGCTGTCCAGCGGAAACCTCCGGCTTGTGGTGAGCATCGCGAAGAAGTACCGGAACCGGGGTCTGTCGTTCCTCGACCTGATTCAGGAGGGGAACACGGGCCTGATGCGGGCGGTGGACAAGTACGAGTACCGTCGGGGATACAAGTTCAGCACGTACGCCACGTGGTGGATCCGGCAGGCGATTACGCGCGCCATCGCCGATCAGGCGCGGACGATCCGTATCCCGGTCCACATGATCGAGACGATGAGCAAGCTCCGCAACGTGACGAAGAAACTGGTCCAGGAAATGGGCCGCGAGCCGACCATCGAGGAGGTGGCCAAGTCGGCGAAGTTGTCGGTGGCGGAGTGCCGGCGGGTGATGAAAATCTCGCGCCGGCCCATCTCGCTGGATCGTCCCGTGGGCGAGGGCGAGGACAGCTACTTCGGCGATTTCATCGAGGACGAACAGGCTGAATCTCCGGTGAGCGCGGCGACGCAGGAGATGCTGAAGGAAAAGATTCACACGGTGCTCAACACCCTGACCTATCGTGAGCGGGAGATCATCAAGCTGCGCTACGGCCTGAACGACGGTTATACCTATACGCTGGAGGAAGTGGGCCGGATTTTCAACGTGACGCGCGAGCGTGTCCGGCAGATTGAGGCCAAGGCCGTTCGCAAGCTGCAACATCCTGTTCGGAGCCGGAGGCTGGAGGGGTTTCTTGATACGGCAAATGTAGACAACAGCGGAAGTTGACGCACGGCCTGCCGACGGGGTTCGGGCCCGCACCTTCCGCGAGGTGCGGGCCTTTTTCATTGGGGGCTCGGGGAGGGGCGGTGCATTTTGTTCTTGAACTGTGACGGGATTAGTGTAAGATCACACGGTGACTGTTCGACGTATGGAAATCGCACATGAACAAGGATCTTGAGTTATTGCGGCAACTTCAGGAGATCGACACGCGTCTCCGGAAGATCAGGAAGGAACGGGAGGAGGCGCCCGGGCGGATTGAATCGGCGCGCACGCTCGTGGAACGGCGCACGACGGAAATCGAGAAGACGGAGAAGGAGACGGAGAAGTTCCATAGCCAGATCGAAGTGCAGCAGAACCTCGATCTGAAGGGCAAGGAGGAGGCCAAAGCGAAGCTCCTGGTGCAGCTCAATACGGTGAAAACCAACAAGGAATACGCCGCCATCCAGAATGAAGTCGCCGGCATTGACGCCGACATCTCCAAACTCGAAGACCAGATTCTCGATATGATGACCGAGGCGGAGTCCCGCGAGGGGGAGCTCGAAAAGGCCAGGAAGCGACTCGATGAGGCGAATGCCAAACTGACGCAGACAGAGAAGGAGATCGCCGAAGAGATCGAGCGTTGCGAGGCCGAGGAGGCCGGGCTTACCGCCAGGCGCGACGAAATCCGATCGCAAGTCCAGAGGGAATATCTGGAACCGTATGAGCGGCTTCTGCACCGGCGCGACGGCGTGGCGTTGGTCAGCTCCAAGAACGAGGTCTGCCAGGGGTGTTTCATGAACCTGACCCCTCAAACCAGTGCGTCCCTCCTGACAAGCGACAAACCGGTCTTCTGCAATAGCTGTGGTCGGATGCTGTACCTCGATGAGGATGATGAGTAACGACAACCGCGGCTTCCCATTCGCATTTTTCGGGAAGCTCCGCTTCATGCACAGACTGCTTTCCCTGGTGTTCGTTGTCTTGCTGTCTTGCCCCGTGTACGCCGGCTACAAGGCGACCATCGTCCGCGACACGTTCGGCGTGCCCCATATCTTCGGCAAGACCGAGGCCGATGTGGCCTTCGGTTTCGGGTACGCGCAGGCCGAGGACCAGCTCGACACCATCCTGAGGAACTACGTAAAGGCGAGCGGCCGCGAGGCGGCGGCCTTTGGCGCCGGCTATATCGAGAGCGATACGCAGACCCACCTCCTCCGCATCCCTGAGACCGTTGCCGAGAAATATGACGCGCTTCCTCAAGAGGTGAAGGACTATCTCGCCGGTTTTGCTGCGGGTGTTGCCCGTTACATGAAAACGCATGCCGACAACGTCCCCGCCTGGGCCAGCCCCCCGACGCCCCAGGATGTGCTTGCCCATCCGTACTATCTCTTCACTATGGAGAGTTTTCGCGCCGCACTGTCCGAGGGCCACCGTCTTATGCCTCCCATCAAGAAGGAGGAAAAAGAGAAGGAAGGGAACAGGGGCGCGAAGGGCTGCAACCTCTGGGCGGTCATGAAGGAGAAGACGAAGTCCGGTCATGCCATGCTGCAGATGGATCGGCACATGCCCTACCTCGGCTCGGCGCAATGGTACGAGGCCCATTTGTGCGGCGGGTCGCTCAATGTCGTCGGCGCCACTACTTTCGGCCACCCCTTTATCCAGATCGGTCACAACGAAAATATCGCCTGGGGCGTGACGGGGAACTCGCCCGACCTCGCCGATGTCTATTTTGAAAAAATGAATCCAGAGGACCGGGGCCGGTATGAATACGACAATGACTGGCTCGATGTCAAGGTGCGGAAGGTCAAACTCGGCGTCCTGCAGAGCGACGGCAAGGTGGCGGAGAAGGAGGTGGGGCTGGAGTACACCCACCACGGTCCCGTGTTTCTTCACACGCACGAAAAGCTCTACAGCGCCAAATGGACGCTCATGGACAGCATCGACTTCGCGACGCAGTTCTACAAGATGTCCACGGCGGGCGGGGTCGATGAGTTCAAAAAGGCGATGAGCATCCTCGGCATCCCCTCGGGCAACTACCTGTGCGCCGACACGGCCGGGAACATCTACTACCTCTACAATGCGAGGGTCCAGTCGAAATCGGAAGACTTCAATTGGTATTGCCCTGTGCCTGGCTGGACGAGCGAGACGGACTGGGGCGAGCGGATTCCTTTCGGCGAGCTGCCGCAGACGATGAACCCGGACGGAGGATTCCTCCAGAACTGCAACGACCCGCCGGGGGCGGTCTCGCCGGATTGCGATATCGACGTTGATGATGCGCCCTCCTATCTGGTCCGTTCCCACCGCAACTCGCCAGGCGTGCGCGGCGAGCGGGCGACGGAGCTCCTGGAAAAGACCGAGAAGCTGGACCTCGAAGCGTTCAAGAAGCTTTCCTTCGACAACCGCTCGATCTACATCGCCCGCGCAAAGAACCGCCTGCTCGACGCCTATGCCCTCCGGGGCATGAAGGGCGGGCCGAAGGTGGAGCAGGCCCTGAAGCTCCTGAAGAGATGGGACAGCTACGTCACGGCCGACAACGTAGCATGGATGTTCTACAAGATGTGGCAGTTGGAGCTGCGGCAGGGGGGCAGCGCGCCCAAGGGAACAAAGAGCCGGCTCCTGGCCATGCAGCGGGCCGTGGACCGATTGGAGAAGCTCTACGGCAAGATCGACGTCAAGTGGGGGCCGCACCACGTCATCGAGCGTGGAGGCAAGAGTTTCCCCGTCGCCACCGGCGGGAGCGACGCCCAGACGCTCTTTATGGCCACGGGCAGCTTCCGGGACGGCAAGTGGGTGTGCTCGTCCGGGTCGAGCTATATGATGGCCGTCGAGCTCTCGAAGCCGCCGAAGTCCTTCAGCCTCTTTCCCATGGGCATGAGCAACGACCCCGCCTCGCCCCACCACACGGATCAGACGGCGTTATACTCGCGGGGGAAGTACAAGCCGATCTGGTTCACGCAGGACGACATCGCTGCAAACAAGGAAAAGGAATATACCGTCGAGAGCAAGTAACTCTCGGTTTCCCGATGTAGTTCATCTATCTCGGAGGCTGGCCATGGAGCATTTCTCGAAGAGCCTGTTTTGGAAGATGGTTTCGGTCGCGCTGGTTGCGGGACTTTTCTATGTCGGATATTCGATCTCGAAGTTGGCCGACTCGCCCGTCGCCCACGCTGCGGGGAAGATCGAGGTCAACCTGGCCGAGGTCGGTGGGTCGCACTGCTTCGGCGCCATCCCCGTCAAGATTCAGAAATAACTGCCTCCTGTTACGGAAGACATGCTCAAACTTGTTTGAGTGCGCTTGAGTATGCATGGGGGGCCACTTGCTCTCCAGCGATACGCGAATCGGAAAAATCACAACCGCGAAATCCGGTCCGCGTGGGATCAAAGTGATCCTCGCCTGAGCAGGCGATCCATGCAGTGGCAAGTCCTACGCTTCTGTAGCTTTTGTGGGAGTGTGCCTACATTTCCGTTTCATCTGCACACGATCCCCGCCGCTGGGAACTCGACCGGGACAGCCGTAACGCTTGGCAACACAATGAGTTACGCAATTGTTCATATCCGAGCCGCCGCCGGTACGGTGTTTGCTCTCCCAACCGCATTCTGTCAAAGCCAAGACTATCCGTATGGTCTTGATGAGCAGTGTGGTCATCTGGAGAGGAGTAGCGATGAAGGTTCGGTGGCCGGTTCTGGCGTTTCTTCTGCTTGTAGTCGTCTGTGTATCTTCCCCGCTTTTTGCAGACCCGGCGGCGAAGGCAAGTCCGGGGATCGACTCGGGCGACACGGCATGGATGCTGGTCAGCGCGGCGCTCGTCCTTCTGATGACACCGGGGCTCGCCTTCTTTTACGGCGGTTTGGTGCGCCGCAAAAACATCCTGTCCGTGCTGATGCAGTGCTTCATGGCGATGTGTCTGATGACTGTGCTGTGGGTCATCATCGGTTATAGTCTCGCCTTCAGCGACGAGAGCATGTTGGGGGGGCTGGTCGGCAACTTCAAGTACCTGTGCCTGAACCACGTGGGGTTCGAGCCGAAGGGCACGATTCCGCATCAGCTCTTCATGATTTTTCAGGCGAAGTTCGCCATCATTACACCTGCGCTGATCGTCGGCGCGTTTGCGGGGCGCATGCGCTTCCAGGCCTACATGCTCTTCACCGGGCTGTGGCTGCTCATCGTGTACTGCCCGGTCTGCCACTGGGTCTGGGGCGGTGCGACCGGGTTCTTCGGGCTGGGAAGCGATGGCGCACTTGACTTCGCCGGCGGCACGGTGGTCCATGTGAATGCCGGCGTTGCAGCCCTTGCGGCCGTTCTTGTCATGCGGAAGCGGCAGGGCTACCCGGACAAGATATCTCCGCCGCACAACCTGCCCTTTGCCGTGCTCGGCGCGGGGCTGCTGTGGGTCGGCTGGTTCGGTTTCAATGCCGGGAGTGCACTGGCCGCGAATGCGTCCGGCGTGAATGCCTTTGTCGTGACGCACGTTTCGTCCGCTATGGCGGGACTGACCTGGGCGATTCTTGATCTGATCCTCCACAAGAAGGCCACGATGCTCGGTGTGATCACCGGCGCCGTCGCGGGTCTTGTGGCCATCACGCCTGCGTCCGGCTCGGTAACGGCGATGGGGGCGCTGGGCATCGGCGGGGGGGCGAGTTTGGTCGCCTTCTTCGCCGTTTCGGTCATAAAGCCGAAGTTTGGGTATGACGATTCGCTGGATGTTTTCGGCGTTCACGGCATGGCTGGGATCTGGGGATCGCTGGCCACCGGGCTTTGGGCAACGGCGCTCGTTCCGGGAAATGGGACGAATGGGTTGTTCCACGGAAACCCCTGGCAGGTGGTGATTCAAGGGCGGGCCGTGATCTACACGATTGTCTGGTCGGGCGTCATGTCGTGGATACTCCTGAAGCTGGTCGACGCGACGGTTGGATTGCGCGTGTCGGATCACGAGGAGCGCGTGGGGCTGGACATTGTGGACCATTCGGAGGCTGCTTACACGGTTCTGGACTGAATCGCTGTCGGCGTTGTGGTCGAACCGGCATAGGAAGTTCGGTTGCCCGGAAAAATCTCGTTGAGGAGCGAACCATGAAATATGTGATCGCCATTATTCAACCCGACAAGCTGGACGCGGTGCTTGACGAACTGACGAAACGGGAAGTCCATCTCGTGACGGTTGGCAACGTCATGGGCCGCGGGCGGCAGAAGGGCTTTGCCGAGGTCTACCGCAGTCATAAGGAGGTCGGGAGTCTTCTGCGGAAGGTCCGGCTTGAGATCGCGGTGAATGATGAGTTTGTGGAACCCACCATCGAAGCGATCCTGGAAGGCGCTGGGACGGGACAGACGGGGGATGGAAAGATCTTCGTCCTGGATCTTGGGGAGTGTGTGCGCATCCGCACCAAGGAGCGTGGCAGCGCAGCGATCGGGTAGACCGGGACGTTGTCTGTCATATAGAAACCACGATCCTCCCGGAGGCCGCGTGCCTTCGGGAGGATTTTCGTGGGGGGGCCACAGAAACTATTTGTCTTCCTTCGCTGGCGGAGGCGTCGCGGCCCACTTGGCGCCGCGCTGAAGGAGGAGGGCGAAGTTTGGGTCTTTGCAGGAATCGCCATTGTGGCCGAGGGCGAGCCAGAAAACGCGGCCCTTGCTCCACTTTTTCGTCCAGGCCACGGGCAGGGCCTCGCCTTTGTGGAGTGCCGTGGCGAGGATGTGGTTGCGCTTGTCATACGACACGATGTACTGCTCGTCGGTGACCGTGAACTCGACCATGTCCCTGGTGATCGGGTGATCGGGATCGACGATGCTCACCTGGTAGTCGCGGTACTTCGGGTGTGTCAGAAAATAGCCGCCGACCATCGCCCGGTACTCGGGGCACTCGCGGAATGAATCCGCGGCCGAATGGACGCCGGCGTAGCCCTTGCCGGACGCGACCCAGTTGAGCAGGCCGTTCTTCTGCGCGTCGGTCAGCTCGCCGAGGGTGTAGTAGAAGACAAACAGATCATATGGATCGAGATTCGGCGCGACCAGGACGTCCAGATCGTCCTCGACGATGGTGAGGTCGAACGCGTCGCATTTTTTCAAGGCCGCCGTGATCCCCTCACCGCACGCCTTGTAGTCGTGGACCGTTCCGCCATAGAGACACAGTGTCTTGATTTTCTCCATCTTTCGCTCCTTCTCCGGAAACTCGCCAATGTGTTGAAGCGACCTTATAGCATTTTCCGCCGTACGGTTCAAGGCGGCAGAATTCTCTTTGATTCTCGGAAGGAGATATCCTACAATGGTGTAGGATTTTGGATTTGGTCCTACGTATCTGTTTTATTGGGTATGCTATGGCTCGCAAGATGAAACCGCCGCCGGTCAACCGCGAAGTCCAGGAACTGACTCTTCTCTTTGAAATCAGCCAGACGCTGGACCGGAGCATCGACCTGCGCGACGTTGCCGGTCCGATGCTCAGCGCCATGGCCAAACATATGGGTATGCTGCGCGGGACGCTTACCCTGCTCGACAGGACGACGGGCGAGATCTTCATCGAGGCCGCCCACGGTCTCTCGACCAGCCAGCAGGAACGAGGGCGATACCGGAAGGGAGAGGGCGTCACCGGGAAGGTGGTGGAAACAGGCCGGCCGGCGGTGGTGCCGAGGATATCGGAGGATCCGCTCTTCCTGAACCGAACGGGGGCGCGCAAGGGCTTGCGGAAAAAGGACATCTCCTTCATCTGTGTGCCCATCAAACTCGGCAATGAAGTCATCGGCGCCCTGAGTGCGGACCGGTTGTTCTCGGATGAGGTCTCTCTGAAAGAGGATGTCCGTCTCATGTCGATTATTGCGTCGATGATCGCCCAGGCCGTTCGCCTGCGCCGCGCGGCTCAGGAGGAACGGCAGCGGCTGCTGGAGGAGAACCTTCGCCTGCAGGAGGTGCTGCGGGACCGCTTCCACCCCTCGAACATTATCGGCAATGCGAAAAACATGCAGGTAGTCTACGACCTGATCGCGCAGGTGTCCAAGAGCGATACAAGCGTCCTGATCCGAGGAGAGAGCGGGACGGGCAAGGAACTCGTGGCGCATGCCCTCCACTACAACAGCCATCGCGCATCCAAGCCATTCATCAAGGTGAACTGCGCCGCCCTGCCCGAGACGGTCCTTGAGAGCGAGCTTTTCGGACACGAGAAGGGCGCCTTCACCACGGCCGTGAGTCAGAGGAAGGGGCGGTTCGAGCTGGCCCACGGGGGGACGATCTTTCTCGATGAGGTAGGTGACTTCTCCCCTGCGACGCAGATCAAGCTGCTCCGTGTGCTCCAGGAGCGCGAGTTCGAGCGAGTCGGGGGGACGGCGACGATCAAGGTGGACGTGCGCGTCATCACGGCGACGAACCGCAATCTGGAGAAGATGATCGAGGAGGGGGATTTTCGCCAGGATCTCTACTACCGGCTGAACGTCTTCCCGATTCACATCCCCCCGCTGCGTGAACGGAAGACGGACATCCTGCTGCTGGCGGATTTCTTCGTGGAAAAGTACGGGAAAGCCAATCACAAGTCCATCCGCAGGATTTCCACGCCGGCGATTGACATGCTCATGGCCTACCACTGGCCGGGCAACGTCCGCGAGCTCGAGAACTGCGCCGAGCGTGCAGTGCTCCTGAGCGAGGATGGCGTGATTCATGGGCATCATCTCCCCCCCACGCTGCAAACCGCCGAGGCGAGCGGCACCGTCCACGCCGACACGCTCGATGCAACGCTCGACAACATGGAGCGCGAACTGATTTTGGATGCGCTCAAGTCCTCACGGGGAAACATGGCGAAGGCGGCGCGGGCCTTGGGTGTGACCGAGCGCATCATGGGACTCCGGGTCAATAAGCACGGGATCGACCCGAAGCGATTCCGTACCGGCGCGTAGGATTATCCCAGGTGTCCTACGATAACGTGGGATACGCCGGCGGCTGATCAGGCTGATTCTGTGTAATGGGTCACTCCGTAATGATCTGTCCACATTGGTGTTGGAGCAGTTTTGTCTTGCCAATCTGATCCTTGGCACAGGGGTTGCGGAGCGGTCACGTGGCTTGGGAATCCATATGGACGCGAATCCGGGAAGGAGAAGCGTGGCGGCGGCAGTGGATCGCCATCCGCTATTAAGGATTATGAAGTTAGAGAACGGCGACAGGGGAAGGCGAGGGGGGGCCGGAGCAAGACGTGAAAAGCCGGAGTGCTGTGGGATGTTCCTGCTGATGCGTTTGGCTGGATTCGGTCTCGTGATGATCTTGGGCTGTGCCAGCAAGCAACCGAAAAGGCGGGCGACAGAGGTCGAGCCCCGTTCTGTTTCTGGCGAGAGCGTTTTCGGGCGGAAAGGAGAAAGGGCCGAGTCGGAAGAGGGCGCTCAACGTGCAGAGTGCAAAGAGGCCGAGGCTGGCCGAGACGATGCCGCGAACACGGAAGTGCCAGCGGGCAAACCCGACTGGAAGAAGGGTCTGTCGCTCTCGGCCAACTCGACCTTTAACACCAAGTACGTCTGGCGTGGGCTGGCGGTGGTGGACCAGCCGGTGTGGCAGCCGGACTTTACGGTGGGCTATGGGCCGGTGTCGTTCAACTGGTGGGGCAACATGGACATGACGCGATGGGGCGAGCATGCCGGCTACGGCAATCAACGTGGGGAGTTTACTGAGATCGACTATACCGTGGATATCTCGATTCCGGTGAGCATTTTCACCGTGTCAGGCGGGTATCTGGCGTACACGTTCCCGCACACCGGGGTTGATTCGACGACGGAGCTGTATACGGGTGTGAGCGCGGATTGTTTTCTGAATCCATCCCTGAAGGTGTTCTTCGATGTGGACGAGGTGAAGGGGCGTTACGGCCTGCTGTCCTTCAGCCACAGCGTGGACCTGTTCAAGATTGGGAAGGACATCAAGGTTGGGGCGGAGCTTTCGGTGGGGGGCGGGCTCGGTTCGACCGAATTCAATGACTTCTACTACGGGGTGAGCAAGCGCACCTTGGTGGACGTGCAGATCGACGGCGGCCTGCCGATTGGGATCGGGGAACACATTACGGTCACACCGGGGATTCACTGGAGCAAAGTGGTGAACCCGGCCTTGCGGGAGGGACCGACGCGGGACGACACGGGGTGGCTCGGAATCACGACGGGGGTCTCATTCTGAGGCCGTCGGCTTAGGAAGCGCAATGGCCATACATTTTTGTGGGATGACAACAGCGGATCGTACAGAATTGTAGGAAGTCGGATGGGATGGAACGGGGGCGATATGTCATAACATATGACGATGGAATATGTTGCCGCTTTTGGCACATGTGTTGCTCAAGGACTGGTCAATGTTGCTCACCGGCAGGGAGCATGTGGTGAAGAATGATTCTGGGAGGTAAGTGATGACACCAAAGGAGTTCTTTTCGTTTTGCAAGAAGAACAAGGCCGAGATGATGGACCTCAAGTTCGTGGATCTGCTCGGCACTTGGCAGCACTGCTCGTACCCGGTCGATATTCTCGATGACGATGTGTTCAAGGAGGGACTCGGGTTCGACGGCTCGTCCATTCGCGGGTGGCAGGGCATTCATGTCTCGGACATGATGGCGATTCCCGATGCGGACACCGCCGTGCTGGATCCTTTCTTCGAGAGACCGACGGTGAGTGTCATCGCCGACATCGTGGACCCGGTGACGCGGGAGGACTACACACGCGACCCGCGGCACGTGGCCCGCAAGGGTGAGGCGTACCTAAAGAAGACCGGCATCGCCGACGCCTGCTACATCGGCCCGGAGCCGGAGTTCTTCATCTTTGACGAAGTGCGATACGAGCAGAACCAGCACACGGGGATGTATCAGATCGATTCCATCGAGGGCGCATGGAACACGGCCCGGTTCGAAGAGCCGAACTTGGGGTATAAGCCCAGCTTCAAGGGCGGGTACTTCCCCGTCAGTCCGACCGACACATATCACGACCTCCGGGGCGAGATGGTCCACGAGATGCGGAAGATCGGTATTGCCGTGGAAGCGCACCACCACGAAGTCGCCACGGCGGGGCAGGCCGAAATCGACATGAAGTACGAAAAGCTTGCGAAAATGGCCGACCACATGATGTGGTACAAATACATCATCAAGAACGTAGCCAAGCGATACAACAAGACGGTTACGTTCATGCCGAAGCCGGTCTTTGAGGACAACGGAAGCGGCATGCATACGCATTTCTCGTTGTGGAAGAGGGGCAGGCCCCTCTTTGCCGGCAAGAAGTATGCCGGCCTGACCGATTTGGCCCTGCATGCCATCGGCGGGATCCTGAAGCATGCCCCGACGATTCTGGCCTTCGCGGCGCCGACGACGAACTCGTACCGGCGGCTGGTGCCGGGCTTTGAGGCGCCGGTGAACCTGTGCATGTCGGCCCGGAACCGCTCGGCGGCGGTGCGTATCCCGATGTATTCGCCCAACCCGAAGGCGAAGCGCATCGAGTTCCGCTGTCCTGACCCGACGTGCAATCCGTATTTTGCCTTTACGGCGATGCTGATGGCGGCGATTGACGGTGTCAAGAACAAGATCGATCCCGGTGCGCCGCTGGACCGGGACATCTATGACATGACCCCAGAGGAGTTGGCGGAAACCGCGAAGACGCCCGGCTCGCTGGACGAGGCCATCGCCGCGCTGGAGAGCGACCACGACTTCCTCCTCGAGGGCGGGGTCTTTACGCCGGACCTGGTTGACGCGTGGGTGAGCTGGAAGAAGGAGAAAGAGCTTGATGAGCTTCGACTTCGTCCTCATCCGCACGAGTTCAGCCTGTATTACGACAGTTGACCGGAGGAAATACAACCCCGGGGGTTGGGCTCCGCGAGTCCCAATCCCCGGGGATCGTTCTGGAAAGTGGGAAGAAGATAGTGTAGGAATGGAGTAAAGGAAGAAGGGGCGGTTATTTTTTTTGGCAATACCTGCCTATCAGACGGGCAGACAAGCGTGGTTTTTACACAGACTTGCCCTCGATTCGCATGGTGAAGTAGGAGAGAAGAATGGCAGAAGGGAAGAGCAAAGAGGATGTCCTGAAGGCGGCGAAAGATCACAAGGTAAAATTCATCCGCCTGTGGTTTGCGGACGTATTGGGTTTTCTGAAGAGCTTCGCCATTACGGTGGAGGAATTGGAGGACGCACTCGATGGGGGAATGGGGTTTGACGGGTCGTCCATCGAGGGGTTCGCCCGCATCGAGGAGAGCGATGTGATCGCGAAGCCCGATCCAAGCACCTTCGCCGTTCTGCCGTGGCGCCCCGATGAGGGCGCGGGCGTGGCGCGGATGTTCTGCGACATCCATCAACCCGACGGCACGCCCTATGAGGGCGACCCGCGCTACGCGCTGAAACGTATGCTCAAGAAGGCGGCCGACAAGGGGTACACGTTTTACGTAGGACCGGAGCTGGAGTACTTCTATTTCAAGAGCTCCGAGGGCGTTCCAGAGGGGCTCGACGTCGGCGGTTATTTCGACCTGACACCGCTGGATGTGGCCAGCGACCTCCGGCGCGAGACGGTGTTGGCCCTCGATAAGATGGGCATCCAGGTGGAGTACAGCCACCATGAAGTCGCTCCCAGCCAGCACGAGATCGACCTCCGCTACCTGGACGCCCTTTCCATGGCCGATGCCGCCATGACCTATCGGTTGACGGTCAAGGAAATCGCCATGAAGCACGGCGTGTACGGCACATTCATGCCCAAGCCGACTTTTGGGGAGAACGGCAGCGGCATGCATACCCACCAGTCGCTGTTCAAGGGGAAAGACAACGCCTTTTTCGACCCCTATGACGAGTTTCATCTCTCGGCGGTGGCGAAGTCTTACATTGCGGGGCTTCTGACCCACGCGCGGGAGATCTGCTCGGTGGTGGCGCAGTGGGTGAACTCATACAAGCGGCTCGTGCCGGGCTACGAGGCGCCGGTCTATGTCTCCTGGGCGCGCCGGAACCGCTCCGCCTTGGTGCGCATTCCGATGTATAAGCCGGGCAAGGAGAAGGCCACACGGGCGGAGTTCCGCTGCCCCGACCCGGCCTGCAATCCGTACCTCGCATTTGCGGTGATGCTCAACGCCGGGCTGAAGGGCATCGACGAAGGGTACGACCTGCCCGATCCGGTGGAAGAGGACATCTTCGATATGACCCCCTCGGAGCGCAAGCAGCGGGGCATCTCCTCGCTGCCGGGCAGCCTGGCCGAGGCCATCGAGGAGACGGAGAAGAGCGAGGTCGTTCGCGAAGCTCTGGGGGACCATATTTTCTCGAAATTCATCGCGAATAAAAAAATCGAGTGGGATCGCTATCGGACCCATGTCAGCCAGTACGAGCTGGGAAAATATCTGCCCATTCTCTGACAGGAATCGGTCGATGGTTTTCTTGGAATCTGTGCCATGGTCCACCTGATCGTCATCGAAAAAGACGAAGCGCGCGACATCGTGCTTGATGCCCTGCACCGCAAGGGGTACGATGTAATGGTGCAGAGCGTCGGCGAGGAAGGTCACCATGTGCAAGAGTCCGCCAAGCAGTGCCCCGCGTGTTGCTCGCCGACGAAGATCCTCGGTGCCCTGGAAAAACGCTACCAGAACGAGCGTCCGGGCCGAGGTTTCTATCGCTTTGTGCTGGAGACGCTTGAGAAACCGATGATCGAAAAGGCGCTCAGGAAGACCGGTGGAAATCAATTGGCCGCCGCGCGGATGCTGGGGATCAACCGGAACACCATCCGCTCGAAAATCCGACGTCTGGGCATTCGCCTGCCGGGAATGGAATGGAACGCCGACGAGGACGATCCGCATAGGGACGTACCATGAGCATGCTGAAGATCGCCCAGGCACAGATCAACCCGACGGTGGGGGACCTCGACGGGAATGCCGAGAAGGTGATGGATGGAATCCGGCGCGCAAGGGACGCGGGCGCCCATGTCGTGGTCTTTCCAGAGCTCGTCATCTGCGGCTATCCGCCGGAGGACCTCCTCCTCAGGCCGCGCTTCCTCGAGGACACCCGCCGGGCGCTGCAGAAGGTGGCCGAATCGACTCGTGACATTGTCGCAGTGGTCGGTTTTGCCGACGAGTCGGACGGCAGGGCCTACAACGGCGCGGCGGTCATCGAGAACGGCCACGTCTCCGGCGTCTACCACAAGGTGGAGCTGCCGAACTACGGGGTCTTCGACGAGAAGCGGTACTTCGAACCCGGCATATCCTGTCGTGTATTCGAGGCATGTGGCCACCGCATCGCTGTCACCATCTGCGAGGATATCTGGGTCGAAGGCGGCACGGCAGAGCGGTTCATCGGCATGAACAAGGTTCGCGTTGTGTTGAACCTGTCGGCCTCGCCGTTTCATGCCGACAAGTTCGACCTGCGCCGGAAGATCCTCGGCCGCTTTGCAAAACGAACCAACGCCTTCCTCTGCTACACCAACCTTGTCGGGGGGCAGGATGAGCTGGTGTTCGACGGCGGCAGCCTGGTAATAGGTCCTGATGGCCGCCTGATCGCCAGCGCGAAGCGCTTCGAGGAGTATGTTCTGATCACCGTGATCGAGACCGGCGCGGGGCCGCAAGCGGCGGATCTGAGCGAATTGGACGAGCTCTACAAGGCCCTCGTTCTGGGCACCCGGGACTATACCCGGAAGAACGGGTTCCAGAAGGTGGTCATCGGCCTGAGCGGCGGCGTGGACTCGTCGCTGACGGCGGCGGTTGCGGTGGACGCCCTCGGTCGGGACAACGTGATCGGTGTCACGATGCCGTCTCACTATACCTCCAGCGAGACCCGAAGCGACGCGGAGCGCCTGGCGCAGAATCTCGGCATCCGTCTCATCACCGTGCCGATCAAGCCTGTCTTCGATTCCTATGAGGAGACGCTGGGTGGCCCTTGCGGAGGAGGCGACCTGGGTGTGGCTGGAGAGAACCTCCAAGCGCGTATCCGGGGCAACCTCCTTATGGCCCTCTCCAATCACTTCGGCTGGCTGGTGCTCAGCACCGGCAACAAGAGCGAGATGGCCGTGGGGTATTGCACGCTGTACGGCGACATGGCCGGCGGCTTTGCCGTTATCAAGGATGTTCTCAAAACCATCGTGTACGACCTGTCGAGATACAGCAACGAGAAAGCCGGCCGGGAGATCATCCCGGCGAGTGTGTTGGACCGCGCCCCCACGGCGGAGCTCCGGCCGAATCAGACCGACCAGGACTCGCTGCCGCCCTACGAGGTGCTCGACCCGATCCTTGCCGCCTACGTGGAGCAGGACAAGGCCCCGGCCGACATCATCGCCCAGGGCTACGACCCACAGGTCGTGCGCGACGTCGCCCGCATGGTGGACCGCAGCGAGTACAAACGCCGGCAGGCACCGCCGGGGGTGAAGATCTCGCCCAAGGCCTTCGGTCGCGACAGGCGGCTGCCGATCTCCAACCATTATCGCCCCTGACCCGAGAGCCTGGAGAATCCCGAAGTTGAGAAAAACAGCCAAATGGTTTACAATCGAGTCAGGGAAGAAGAGTAAGGGAAGACGTTATGAGCAGTGATGAACCCGACCAGCAGCCGAAGCGTACCGCTGCCGGCGACATGCCGGCTTGGGGTCTCTACGACCCCGCCTACGAACATGATAGCTGCGGCGTGGGCTTTGTGGCCCAGATTGACGGCCGGCCCCGTCACTCCATCGTAGCCGACGGCATACAGGTCCTGATCAACCTGGAGCATCGCGGGGCGGTGGGCGGCGACAAGTCCACGGGCGATGGCGCGGGGCTGCTGCTTCAGCTCCCGGATGCCTTTTTCCGTTCATCGGCCGGGGGGCTTGGGTTCGACATCCCCGCCTCGGGCGACTATGCCGTGGCGATGGTCTTCCTGCCTACGGAAGCAAAATTGCGCGACAGGTGCATGAAGCATTTCGAGCGAGTGGCCCGCGGCGAGCGGTGCGACGTCCTCGGTTGGCGCAATGTTCCCGTCTGCGGCGAGACCCTCGGCGACCTGGCCCGCACCACGCAGCCGCAGGTGAAACAGCTCTTCCTTGCCCGGGCCGCGATACCGGCCGAGCGCTTCGAACAGAAGCTCTACGCCATCCGTCGTGTGGTGGAGAAGGACGTGGCAGGCTGGAGGCGCGTGGATACGAGCCAGTTTTACATCTGCAGCCTGTCCTGCCGGAAGATCGTGTACAAGGGCCTGCTCACCGGCACCCAGCTCCCCGAGTTTTACCCGGATCTCCTGCACAAGGAGTTCGTCAGCGCCTTTGCCGTGGTTCATCAGCGCTACAGCACGAACACGCTGCCAAGCTGGAACCTTGCCCAGCCCTTCCGCTTTCTCGCCCACAATGGCGAGATCAACACGCTGCGCGGCAACATCAACCGCATGCGAGCCCGGGAATCCATGCTCCAGTCGGAGCTTTTCGGCGAGGACATCGAAAAGCTCAAACCGGTCATCGTCGAAGACGGCAGCGATTCGGCCATCCTCGACAACGTCCTGGAACTCCTCGTCCTCGCCGGCCGGTCCCTCCCCCACGCCATGATGATGATGGTTCCCGAGGCATGGGGCGCCAAATATCACATGAGCCAGGACAAGCGTGCCTTCTACGAATACCACTCGGCCATCATGGAGCCGTGGGACGGCCCCGCTGCGCTCGTATTCTCCGACGGTCGATACATCGGCGCCACGCTCGACCGCAACGGCCTCCGCCCCGCTCGATACACCGTCACCCGCGATGGCGTGATCGTCATGGCCTCGGAGACGGGCGTGCTGGACATCCCCAGCGACAGGATCCTCCGCCGCGGGCGGCTGCAGCCCGGGAAGATGTTCCTCGTTGATCTGGAACAGAAGCGGATTGTCCCCGACAACGAAATCAAGGCCAAGATATCGAGGCAGAAACCCTACCGCCACTGGGTGCAGGACAATCGCATCGAGCTGCGAGGTCTCTTTACCCCCTCCGAGGTCCCGGCCCAGCCCTCCGAGGTCCTCCTGCGCGAGCATCACGTCTTCGGCTACACCGATGAAGAGCTGAAAATGGTCATCACCCCCATGGCCTGCCGCGGGCAGGAGGCGATCGGTTCCATGGGTAACGACGCCGCGCTGCCGGTGCTGTCGAACCGCCCCCAATTGCTCTTCGCCTACTTCAAGCAGCTCTTCGCTCAGGTGACGAACCCGCCCATTGATCCGCTCCGGGAGGAGCTGGTTATGTCGCTTATGAGCTACGTCGGCCGACAGAAAAACCTCCTGGACGAGACCCCCCAGCACTGTCGGCAGTTGAAGCTCCACCACCCTATTCTTACCCCGGAGGATATGGTCCGGCTGCGCGAGGCGCGCCATCCCGACATCGTGACGCGCGAGATCGACATCCTCTTCCCCGCCGGCGGCGACGGCCACGCCCTGGCCAGGGCGTTGGACTCCGTCTTCCTGCAGGCGGAACAGCACATCGCCGACGGGGCAACGATGCTGGTCCTGACCGACCGGAGCATCAGCAGGGACAAAGCCCCGATCCCCTCCCTCTTGGCGGCGGCGGGGCTGCATCACCACCTTATCCGCAGGGGCCTGCGCACCTCGGCCGGCATTGTCGTCGAGAGCGGCGAGCCTCGGGAAGTGATGCACTTCGCCCTGCTCATCGGCTATGGCGCCAATGCCATCTGTCCCTATGTCGCCTTCTCCACAATCCGCGAGATGGCGGAGAAGGACCTCCTCGGGACGCCGACGATCCCTGAGGATGCGATGGACTCCTACATGACCGCTGTCAAAAAGGGCCTGCTGAAGACCTTCAGCCGCATGGGTATCTCGACGCTGCGCAGTTACTTCGGCGCGCAGATCTTCGAGGCGGTGGGGTTGGGGGAGAGAGTGATCGACAAATACTTTACCAACACCACCTCGCGCGTCAGCGGTATCGGCATGGACGAGATCGCCGCGGAGTCGGTCGCGCGCCATCGCCGGGGATTCCCCAAGCGTGGACGTGTCGAAACGCTCCTCGACGCGGGCGGGAACTACCATGTGCGCATCGACGGCGAAAAGCACCTGTGGACACCGGAATCCATCTACAAGCTCCAACACGCCGCCCGAACCGACAGCTACAAGACCTTCAAGGAATACACGCATCTCATCGACGACCAGTCCCGCGAGCGCGCGACGCTGCGGAGCCTTTTCCGGTTCAAGCAAGGGGAGCCGATTCCCATCGAGGAGGTCGAGCCGGTCGAGAGCATCCTGCCCCGCTTCGTCACCGCGGCCATGTCCTTCGGGTCGATCAGCAAGGAGACCCACGAGACCATCGCCATCGCCATGAACCGAATCGGCTGCCGGAGCAACTCCGGCGAAGGGGGCGAGGATCCCGACCGCTACGCACCGCTCCCCAACGGCGACAGCATGAGGTCGAAGATCAAACAAGTGGCCTCGGGGCGGTTCGGCGTAACGACGGAGTACCTCGTCAACTCCGAGGAACTCCAGATCAAGATCGCGCAGGGTGCGAAGCCCGGTGAGGGCGGACAACTCCCCGGCCACAAGGTGAGCGTCGAGATCGCGAAGGTCCGCCACACCACCCCGGGGGTGACGCTCATCTCACCGCCGCCGCACCACGACATCTACTCCATCGAGGATATCGCCCAGCTTATCTATGACCTGAAGCGCGCCAACCCGCAGGCCCGCGTGTCGGTCAAGCTCGTCTCGGAGGTCGGCGTCGGCACGGTCGCGTCCGGCGTCGCCAAGGCAAAGGCGGACATGGTGCTCATTGCGGGGCATGACGGCGGCACGGGGGCGTCGCCGCTCACCTCGATCAAGCACACGGGCCTGCCGTGGGAGCTTGGCCTGTCCGAAACTCAGCAGAGCCTGGTGATGAACCGCCTCCGCGACCGCATCCGCGTGCAGACCGACGGCCAGCTGAAAACGGGTCGCGACCTGGCCATTGCCGCGCTGTTGGGGGCGGAGGAGTTCGGCTTCGGCACCACGGTCCTCGTCACGCTGGGATGTGTGATGATGCGCAAGTGTCACATGAACACCTGCCCCGTCGGTGTGGCGACCCAAGACCCCGAGCTGCGGAAACGCTTCACCGGCAAGCCGGAGTATGTCATCCGGTTTCTCCAGTTCATGGCCCAAGAGCTCCGGGAGTATATGGCCGTGCTCGGCTTCCGAACGCTGGACGAGATGATTGGCCGCGTGGATCGGCTCGAGGTCCAGCCCGCCATCGACCACTGGAAGGCGCGGGGTTTGGACCTGACGCCGATCCTTGTCCAGTCCTCGGATGACGATTTCCCGCGCCGCTGTGTCCGGCCCCAGGAGCATGATCTGGAGAAGACGCTTGACAATGAGCTGATCAAGATGACCGGTTCCGCGCTCGACAAGAAAGAGCCGGTGGCGATTGAAATGCCCATTCGGAACATCCACCGCGCGGTAGGCAGCATGCTCAGCGGCGAGATCGTGCGGCGGTACGGCGCCGAAGGACTGCCGGAGGACACCATCCGCCTCACGTTCCGAGGCTCGGCCGGGCAGAGTCTGGGGGCGTTCCTGGCGGAGGGGGTGTCAATTCGCATCGAGGGCGACGCCAACGACTACCTGGGCAAGGGCATGTCGGGCGGTCGGATCGTCGTCGTTCCGCCGCCGGGTGCGCTGTTCCGACCGGAGGAGAACGTCATCGTCGGCAACGTAGTTCTCTATGGCGCCACGAGCGGCGAGCTTTACGTCAACGGCATCGCGGGAGAACGCTTCGCCGTCCGTAACAGCGGGGCGAAGGCGGTGGTCGAGGGCGTGGGGGATCACGGCTGCGAGTATATGACCGGTGGTGTCGTCGTGGTGATCGGCTCGACCGGCAACAACTTCGCGGCGGGCATGAGCGGCGGCGTGGCCTATGTTTTCGATGAGACGGAGCTCTTCGACACCCGATGCAACTTGGACATGGTGGATGTCGAAAGCGTCTGGACCGAGGAGGACCGGACGTTGCTCCGGACGATGATCAAAAACCACTTCAAGTACACCAACAGCGCCGAGGCGCGGATGATCCTCGACAACTGGGACGAGTGCCTGCCCATGTTCGTGAAGGTGATGCCTATCGACTACCGGAAGGTCCTCGAACGGATGCGCATGGACGAACACCCCGACCAGGAAACCGTGGCGGCGACGGAGGAGGTGTTCCATGGGTAAGCCGAAAGGATTTCTGGAGCACGCCCGCAAAGACCCCCGGAAGCGCCCGGTCGAGGAGCGCGTGCAGGACTACCGGGAGATCGAGCGGCCCCTATCGCTGGAAGAGCTTCGCGAACAGGCGTCGCGGTGTATGGACTGCGGCGTGCCGTCGTGCCATGCCTACGGCTGTCCCTTGAGCAATCGCGTTCCCGACTTCAACGATATGGTCTTCAAAGGTCAGTGGCAACGGGCGCTCGACCTGCTCCAGTCGAAGAACAACTTCCCCGAGATCACCGGCCGCATCTGTCCGGCGCTGTGCGAGGCGGCGTGCTCGCTGTCCATCAATCAGAAGGCCGTGTCGATTCGGCAGATCGAGTTGCAGATCATCGAACGCGGCTGGCGGGAGGGATGGATTCAGCCGGAACCCGCCGAGCAAAAGACGGGCAAGCGCGTGGCGATTATTGGTTCCGGGCCGGCGGGCCTGGCCGCGGCCCAACAGCTTGCTCGCCTGGGTCATGACGTGACGGCGTTCGAGAAGGCCGACCGTGTGGGCGGGATCCTTCGCTACGGCATACCGGACTTCAAACTCGAAAAGGATATCCTCGACCGCCGCCTCGAGCAGCTCCGCGAGGAGGGCGTGAAGTTCGAGACGAACGTTAATGCCGGGGTCGATCTCTCGGCGGGATACCTGCAGCGGACGTTCGACGCCATTCTTATCGCTGCCGGCGCCCGGGTGCCGCGCGATCTCGATATCCCCGGTCGCGACCTGAAGGGCGTGCACTTCGCCTTGGAATTCCTGGTCCAGCAGAACCGGCGCAACGCCGGGGACGCTATTCCCAAGGATATGGCGATCACGGCGGCCGGCAAGGACGTCGTCGTGATCGGCGGGGGGGACACGGGATCGGACTGCGTCGGCACGTGCATCCGCCAGAGGGCGAAGCAGGTGACGCAGATCGAACTCCTACCCCAGCCGCCGCCCGACCGCCTGGAGGACAACCCCTGGCCCACATGGCCACGGATCCTTCGGACGACGTCGTCCCATGAGGAGGGGTGTGAACGGATGTGGAGCATCCTGACGAAGGAGCTTGTGGGGGAGAGCGGTGCGGTGCAGAAGCTGTCGTGCGTGAAGATTGAATGGTCCGAGCCGGACGAGAACGGTCGGCGGTCGTTTGAGGAAGTTGCCGGATCGGAGTTCGAGCTCGAGGCCGATCTGGTGTTGCTTGCCTTGGGGTTTCTCCGGGTCGAGCATGGTCCGCTCATCAAGGATCTCGGGATCGACACAGATGAGCGCGGCAATATCTGCGTGGGTGATGCCCACATGACCAACGTGCCGGGCGTCTTTGCCGCGGGCGACTCGGTTCTCGGCGCATCCCTCGTGGTCCGGGCCATTGCCCTCGGCCGGAAGGCGGCGGAAGGATTGGATCGTTACCTCATGGGCGACGGGTAGCACGCACCCCCTTCCACGCAAGCCATACCTCTCGCCGGTTGCCGCAACGCGGCAAAGCGGGTATAACCTTTTTGTTCGCTGTGGGTATGGAGTGCATGTAACCATCTGCACAGGAAGGCACAAAATGAATCGGAAGATCGTACTGATTGGCGCGGGAAGCCGGTACTTCGAGGCTGTGATTGGTGAGCTTGCCGTGACGCCGGAGCTCGCCGGGTGTTCCATCGCGTTGTATGACATCGACAAGGGGCGGATGGAACTCATCAAGCAAGCCGGCAAGCGCATCATCAAGGGCGCAAAGGCCGACCTCAAGCTGACCTCCACCACGAGCCTGGCTCGCGCGCTGGATGGGGCCGACTATGCTATCTCATCCATCGGCGTCCACGGGCCCGATGCGAGCTGGCACCGAGTTGATTCGGAGGTGTGTGCGAAGTTCGGCATTATCCACACCACCGGCGACACCGTCGGCCCGTCCGGATTTTCGCAGGGGCTGCGCATCATACCGATCTATCTAAGAATCGCGAGAGCAATGAGGAAGTATTGCCCGAATGTGATCTTGCTGAACCACTCCAACCCCATGAACCCCATCTGCCGGGCCATCATCAAGGCCCACGGAATCAACACCATCGGGTACTGTCATAACATCGCGGGGGCGGTAAGGTTCTTTTCGGAGATTCTGGACATCCCTTCGGATGAACTGGAGGTCACTATCGCTGGCCCGAACCACATGAACTGGCTCCTGGCCATCCAGCACAAGGGCCGGGATGTCTATCCGAAGCTGAAGAAGCGAATTCGCGAGATGGACCCGCAGCCGGCGCAGACCTTTGCACGAGATGTGCTCAACCTGCTGGACGTCTTCCCTATCGGCGGCGACCGCCACATGATCGAGTTTTTTTCGCATGCGCGTGAAGCCACCACCCCCAAGAATCTGCGCTATGGGTTGGAGTGGCGGGCGGATATGATCGCCAGGCGCGGGCGTCTGGCCAGGGAGATCAGCGACAAGCCGGACGAGTTGGTGAGACGCGCCAAGGGCGAGCTGCCCCCGCGAATCCCCAAGAAGCCATCGCCCGAGTCGATGGGGCACCAGATACGCGCGATGGCGCTGGGCATGGAGAAGATCCACTACGTGAACACAACGAATCATGGCGCCGTGCCCAATCTGCCCGGATGGGCGGTCATCGAGCTGAAGGGTATTGTTGGTTCACACGGCG
>JAADGH010000059.1:10986-14552 GCA_013152475.1 Planctomycetota bacterium | reverse complement strand
CACGCGGATGTCCCTGTCGCTTTTCATCGAGCGGCAGACCTTCCTGAGCGCCGCGCGATACGCCGTTTCACCTGTTCCCAACGCATTGGCGATCCGTTCGGCGGCCTTGAGATGCCAATCGAGAGACACGAGAGCGCGCCGGCCGATCAGTTCTTTGATCCTCTTGACGAACAAGGCCAGGCCCGCATGGCGCTGGCCCACCTCCGGGGTGTCCTTTGTTGCCTCGATCGTTTTTTTGAGCGCCGCTACCCGGGCCTTGACCGCTTCCATGGCCTTTCCGGCGAAGGCCACACCCTCGCTCACCGTTGCCAGGGAAGTCCCGTCAGCGTTGAGGAAGGTCACATCGACCGCTCCCTTTTGTTCCGGGAGGATCGACGCATCGGTGATCGGCTGCCCGAGCTGGGCGCGGGGGATCGTCTTCTCGAACAGGCGCTTCCGCCCGGCACGGACGACGACCTTCGCGCTCTGGACTTCTGCGGGCAGCGACTTCACATCGAGGGCGAGCTGGAGCTGCTCGCCGGGGAGGTAATTTTTTTGGGTGAGGAGAGGGCGAAACTCGCGAATGCAGTTCGAGATGCGAATCTCGTCGATCCAGCCGGTAAAGAACTTCGACCAACCGTCATGCGCGCCGAAGGAGCCGCTGCCGCCCTTGGCATAGTCCCCTTCGTTCTTGTGCGACGTTTCGCCGACGAGGTTACCGTTGACATAGAGCCTTGCCACTCGGTTCTTGTCGTGGGTCAGTGCCACGTGGTTCCACTGATTCCGCCGAATGGGGATATTCGACATTGAAAAAAAACGGATCGGGAACGACGCGGCGCGATAGCCGAAGGTCGCCGTCCTTCGCGCGGGCATGATGTGGAGATAGAAGCGCGTGCCGATGGAGATCAGCCCGGCGTCGCCGTTCGTGGCCGGCTTGCACCAGAGCTCGACGGTAAACTCCTGATCGTTCTTGAGGAGCAGGGCGTCGTGCTTGGTGAGCAGGAGCATGGCGCCGCGACCGTTCAGTCCCGCGCCCTTGCCGAAGCGACCGGCCTCATGCGCCGCTTCCTTCTTGAATACGATGCTGATGTCGGGCTTGGCTGCGCTGCGCTGCTTCTCGTCGTCGCCATCGAGGTGGAACAGGGCGATCGTGTGGTCGTCCGGCTGATAGGGAAGGAACCAGTTCTCCGCCGCCGGGGTTTGGCGGATGCACAGGGACAGGCTGAGGAGGAGAATGGATCGCTTCATATTTGCTCTCCCATAGAACTTGCCATTTGCCGGTGCATAGTATAGTATGTCCCCGCACGACACTTGTAAAGTCCGCATTTCGATCAAGGAGATTCATCATGGCGAAGGGACGTTCCAAACTCAAATGCAAAGGTGCGCGCCCCTGGGCGCCCCGTCCGCAGATTGCACCGGAGACCTGCCGCGATGGTAATGATCTCGTCGTGGCAAGCAACGGCAGCGCCGGGTGCTACGGCGGTTGGGAGGTGCTGCACTCCGCGCCGAAGGAAGGGGAGTGGGTGCGGATGCGCGTGAAGGTGCGATGGTGCGACCTCGAGCGGGGGTACGACTGCGTCAACGTCGCCATCACGTGGCTCGACGAGAAGGAGAACATGGCCGGCTGGGAGCCGATCCTGCCGCTGAAGTTCGACGGCAGGCACGTGATCTACGAGGGGCAGACGCGCGTCTGCGAACGGGCGAAGACCCTCGCGGCGCGACTGCTCATGGCCTGCTCGGCCACGGGGCAGATTCGCTGGTCGGTCCCCGTCATCGAGCGCATCCCTGCGCCGAAGCCCCGGAAGCTCCGCCTCGGCGCGGCAGGTGCGCCGCTGCCCGCGGGGAAGAAGACGATCAAGAAAAACACGCAGTTCTATCTGCAGCTCTGCCGCGAGGCGGCGCAGCAGAAGATCGACCTGCTCTGCCTGCCGGAGATCATGCTCCAGTGGGGGATGCCGACAAACAACGAAACGCTCGCCGGGCTGGCCTTCAAAGTGCCCGGCAAGGAGATCGTTCCCTTTCAGGATTTCGCCCGGCAGAACAAGATGGCCCTGTGCTTCTCGGTCCTGGAGAAGAACAAGGAGCTGGTGCACAACACGGCGATCCTGATCGACAAGCAAGGCGAGCTGGTGGGGAAGTACCGGAAGGTGCACCTTGCCCAGCCGTTGGAAATCTGGTGGGGCGTGACGCCGGGAAACGACTTCCCCGTCTATGAGCTCGGCCGCGATTGCGCAAATGCGAAAGTTTCCATGAACATCTGCATGGACTCGTCGGCGCTGGAGTCCGTCCGTGTGCCCGCGCGGAAGGGTGCGGAGATCATCTGCCTGCCGATCATGGGCGATCACCGGGCCTCGACCCGGTGGTACGGCGGAACGCACGATTTCGACATCGACCGGTGGCAGAACATCCAGCGCGTCCGCGCCATGGACAGCCATGTCCACATGGTCATCTCCCGCAACAGCGGCTACGGCACCGGCGTCTTCTCCCCGCGCGGCGAGACGCTGGCCATCAGCGGCGGGAAGCGCGTCGTCTTCGCCGACGTGGACCTGGCCGACCTGCCCCGGACAGGCCATGATTCAACATTCAAGTCCGTGTGCTGGTATGAACGGCGAGAGCCGACGTACGCCCCCCTCTCCGGCGGACTGCTGCCGGACCCGTTTGCATAGTATATATATGGAAGGAAACATAGTGCCCAACGACTTCGGCAAGGTCACGATCTATCGCGATACCTACGGCGTGCCGCATATCTACGGCGAGACGGAGGAGGCGGCGCTCTTCGGCCAGGGCTACGCCGCCGCGCAGGACCGGCTGCACACGATCCTGAAGGGATACATGAAGGTCGAGGGCCGGACGGCCGAGGTCTTCGGGCCGGACTGGGTGGACCACGATCTCCAGGTCCGCATGTCAAAGCATGCCGAGATCAGTCAGGAGATGTATCCTGCGCTGAGCGAGTCCTGCCGCACGGCCGTCGAGGTGTTCCTCGCCGGGATCAAGCACTACATGGCGGAGCATCCCGACGAGGTCCCCGACTGGGCCCCGGAGCTGCACCCCTGGCACGTCATCGGCATGTCGCGCTACGCCATCTGGAGCTGGCCCGTCCGGCAGGCCATGGAGAAGCTGGAGACGCTGAAGAAGGAGCTCGATCAGGGCGAAGGGTCCAATTCCTGGGTCATTGGCAAGGAACGCAGCGCCGAGGGCTGCCCCATCGCGCTCATCGACCCGCACGTGCCCTGGATGGACGAGTGGCTGTTCTTCGAGGTGCACCTGCACGGCGGCGACCTGAACGTCTTCGGCTTCAACGTACCCGGTGCTCCATATGTGGCCATTGGCCACAACGACTTTGTTTACTGGACGTGCACCACCGGCGCCCCCGACTGCTCGGACGTCTACATCGAGGAGCTGAATCCCGACAACCCGCATCAGTACATGTATGACGGCGAATGGCGCGACTGCGAGGTCCAGCACATCGAGTTGAAGGTGAAGACGGAGGAAGGGACCGAGACCATCGTCCGCGATGTGCCGTGGACGGGGCACGGTCCGATCGTCGTCACGCACGGGAATCTCGGCGCGTCGGTGAAACTGTCGTA
>JAADGH010000059.1:0-10960 GCA_013152475.1 Planctomycetota bacterium | reverse complement strand
CATGAACAAGGCGAGGAACCTGGACGAGTTCATCGAGGCCATGCGGATGCTCCAGATGATGCCGCAGAACATTCTGTATGCCGATGTCCATGGGGATATGTACTACGTCCGTAACGGGCGCGTGCCGATCCGCCCGGAGGGGTTCGAGTTCAGCGTGCCCGTGCCGGGGGCGGTGTCGGACACGGAGTGGCTGGGGATTCACGACTACGACGATCTGGTCCAGATCAAGAACCCACCGGCGGGGTTCCTGCAGAACTGCAACATCTCGCCGGGGACGATGACCTTCGACAGCCCGGCGACGCCGGAAAAGTACCCGTCCTATATCTACAACGCGGAGGCGGACGGAACGAACTCGCGCGCGGATCGGTTCCTTGCGCTGATAAAAGAAAAGGACAAGATCGCCAAAGAAGATGCGCTCGCCATCGCGAACGACATCACATTTCACAATGCCGAAGAGTACAAGAAGGCCATCGTCGATGCGTGCGAGACCGGCGCGTCTTCGGGCCCTAAGCTGGGCCAGGCCGTCGAGATCATTCGCAACTGGGACGGCCGCGCCGCGGCGGACAGTCCCGGCATGACGCTATTCTACACATGGTGGCGGGAGATGGTGAAGCGCGATGAGGGGTTGCTGAGCAAGGTGCAAGCCGGAGAGAACCAGGCCGATACGGTGCAGTGCCTGGAGCGCGCGGTGGCACATCTGAAGGAGAAGTTCGGCCGAATCGACGTGCCGTGGGGAGAGGTCTTCCGTATGAAGCGCGGCGACAGGACCTGGCCGCTCTCGGGTGTGGCGGACAAGGGCTTGGTCACCCTCCGCGCCGTGGGCGGACGCGACAAGGATGACACCGGCGTCCTGACCGCCTATCGCGGGCAGACGGCGGTGGCCGTCGTGTTCCTTGGGGACCCCGTAACCGCTTACAGCGCCGTCCCTTACGGGCAGAGCGACAGGCCCGACAGCCCCCACTTCGACGACCAGGCGGAGCAGCTTTTCTCGAAGTGTCGCCTCAAGCCGACGTGGTATCAGAAGTCGGAGCTGATGGAGAACCTGGAGTCGGAGCAGACCCTCGAGGCCGAGGCGCCGCTGCGCACGGAGTAGCCCGACTCTTGCCGCATCTGGGTCAAGGCCCCGGCGATTGGCTGCCCCTGATGTCGGCGACACTCTCCAGTATATAATCCGGCTTCACACCCGCTTGGTCAAGGTCGCTCCGACGCGTTACGCCGGTCAGGACCAGCGCCGTGCCCATGCCGGCCGCCCGGCCCATGACCATGTCCGTCTCCAGCCGGTCGCCGACCATGACGCACTCCGCGGGGGCCAGGCCCAGCCGATGGCAGGCTACATCGAGGATCAGCGTGGACGGTTTTCCGAGCACCCGTTCCGGCTCTTTGCCCGTGATGGCCTTCAGCGCGCCGATGATGGAGGCGGCGTCCGGCAGCTCGATGCCGTCCTCGACGGGGCAGGTCTTGTCCGCGTTCGTGGCGAGGATGCGCGCCCCGTTCATGATCGCGTTGTAGGCAAAGTCCAACTTGCCGTAGTGGAACGTGCGGTCGAAGGAGATCACGACGATGTCCGTCTCCTCCGGCGACTCGGCCATGCGTATGCCAGCGGCGGCCAGCTCGTCGAGCAGCGGTCGTTCGCCGATGACGAAGATCCGTGCGGCGGTCTCGTGCTCGGCCAGGAACGACGCCGTGACGAACGACGAGTTGATCACGTCATCAAGCTCGACCGGGATGCCGAGCCGGTTCAGCTTCTCGGCGTAGGTATTCCGCGTCTGGATGGCCTTGTTCGAAAGGAATACACAGCCGGCGCCTTCGTCGCGCAGCCACTCTACCATCTCCCGCGCGCCGGGGATCAGGCTCGGGCCGCGGTAGATCGTGCCGTCCAGGTCGAAGATGTATCCTCTGTATCGCTTCATTTCTTTCGGGGCATGGCGATAATCTCGCGAATGTCCAGATCGAAAAAGTTGTTCTGATGCGCCCCCTTCAGAACGATCGCCGTGTCCGACCCGCTGCCGCTCCCGCCGACGGCGATGATCTCCCGGTCCGTGGGAATGGCCCCGGCGTCGGCGGCCATGACCGTCACCTCGACAGCGACCTTCATCCCCTGGCCCATCAGCTTCAGCACCTGGGCGATGATCTCGACATGCGAGATCGTGCCGAACTTGTCGGAGATCGACCGGCCCACGCCGCTCAGGGCATGGGTCGACATAACCACCCGGATGCCCTCGGCCTCGAGTCGCGCCCGCTCTTCGTCGCTGAGGAACCTGTGGTCCTTTTCCTTCCACCCGGCGTGAATGGTCACGCCGATCACCGACACGCCCCTGTCCCTGAGCGCCTCGTGGAACGCCTTCGCCGTCCTGCCGGTGGTGGACGCGACGACAACGTGCTCGATGCCGAGCTCCCCGGCCCGCTCAGCCACGGCCTGCACGACGGCGTCCGTGTTCTTGGGTCCGGCCTTCTCGAAGTAAATGATGTCCTTTTTCATTAGCGGTCTTTCTCCTCTCTCTCGGTAGCCCATGCCTCTCCGCCGCATTATGCCCCGTCAGCGCGTTCGCGTCAAGGGCATGGCATGGACATTTTACCACAGTTCTGCTATTCAATGAGGTGCGCGAGGTCATTGATAAGGAACTTACGTGAAGTACGAATTCGACATCATCGTCGTCGGCGCCGGCCATGCCGGGTGCGAAGCGGCGCTCGCCGCGGCGCGCATGGGCATGGAGACGTCCCTGCTCACGATCCGGCGCGATCGCATCGCGCAGATGTCGTGCAATCCGGCCATCGGCGGCCTGGCCAAGGGGCAGCTTGTTCGTGAGCTGGACGCCCTCGGCGGTGAGATGGCCAAGGTGACCGACGCCACCGGCATTCAGTTCCGCATGTTGAACCTCCGCAAAGGCCCTGCCATGCGCTCGCCCCGCGCCCAGGCGGACCGCAAGCTCTATCGCGAGGAGATGCGCCGCCGCGTCGAGGCACAGGAGCGCCTGACGGTCCTGGATGAAGTTGTCGATGACCTGCTGGTGAAAAATGGGAAGGTGACCGGCGTCCGGACGCACTCGGGCAGCGAATATGCCGCGCGCGCGGTCATCCTGACGACGGGCACGTTCCTCAAGGGACTGATTCACATTGGTGAACATCAGGAGGTCGGCGGCAGGTTCGGCGAGCCGGCGGCGGAGCGTTTGTCGGACAGCCTGACCGCGCACGGTCTGAAGATTCGTCGGCTCAAGACCGGCACGCCGCCGCGACTGGAGGGGAAGACGATTGACTATAGCAAAATGAGAGAGCAGCCGGGAGACCCCGACCCCAAGCCGTTCTCCTTCTCGACGAAGAAACTGAATCGGCCGCAGGTCCCTTGTTACCTGACATGGACCACTCCGGAGACCCACGAGATCCTTCGGAAAAACCTCGACCGCGCCCCGCTCTTCACCGGGCAGATCCAGAGCGCCGGCCCGCGCTACTGCCCGTCGGTGGAGCTGAAAATCGTCCGCTTTCCCGACAAGGACAAGCACCAGGTCTTTATCGAGCCGGAGGGGCTGGACACGACCGAGGTCTATTGCAACGGCCTGGCCACGAGCGTGCCGAAAGACGTGCAGGAGAAGATGGTTCATTCGGTCCCGGGCCTGGAGGCGGCAGAGATCACGATGTACGGCTATGCCATTGAGTACGACTTCGCCCCGCCGACGCAGCTCAAACCCTCGCTCGAAACGAAGGGGATCAAGAACCTGTTCCACGCGGGCCAGATCAACGGCACGTCGGGGTACGAGGAGGCCGCGGTGCAGGGCTTCATGGCCGGGATCAATGCCGTGTTGAAACTGCGCGGGGAGGGGCCGCTGATCCTCCGGCGCGACGAGGCCTACATCGGCGTGCTCATCGACGATCTGGTGACCAAGGGCACGGAGGAGCCGTACCGCATGTTCACCTCCCGCGCGGAATACCGCCTGCTGCTCCGGCAGGACAACGCCGACCGGCGGTTGATGGCGCACGGCCACGGCCTCGGCCTCATCGGCGGTGAGCAGTTTGCGGCCCTGCAGGAGAAGGAGCAGAGGATTGCTGAGACAATCGCCTTCATGGAATCGACTCGTTCCAAAGACCTCCCGGAGGTCGACCTGGCCCAGTACCTTCGTCGCCCGCACGTGACGTTCGAGGATGTGGTCCAGATAAGCCCGAGGCTGGGCGAGGTCTGCCCCGATCCCGGTGTTCGCGAGCAAGTGCAGATCGAGCTGAAGTATGCGGGCTACATCCAGCGCCAGATGGCGCAGATTAGAAAATTTCGCAAAATGGAAAAATGGCGCATCCCGGACGGTCTCGACTACGAGCATATCCAAGACCTGAAGCGCGAGGCGCGAGCGAAGCTCAACGAGGTTCGCCCCCGCTCCCTCGGCCAGGCGTCGCGCATCTCGGGCGTCACCCCGGCGGACATCTCGGTGCTCATGGTGTATCTGACGAGCAAGGCAAACAGGACATGAAACGATTTCGTAAGGGCCTATGCCATGACCGAACTCAACGCGCCGGAAGAGGTGTATCCGGACAACGAACCCGATGAGGAACCGGCCAACCCCGAGCCCCAAGCGTTTGCGCGGAGGCTCTTCCGCGCGACGCCCCGGGCGTATGTCACGAAGATCCTCATCGCCGCGAACGTCGTTGTGTTCGGGCTGATGGTCCTCAGGGGCGTCAACATCATGGCGCCGACCATCGAGGGCCTGATCAAATGGGGCGCGAACTTCGGCCCGCGCACGACCGATGGCCAGTGGTGGCGGCTCTTGAGCTGTGTGTTCGTTCACATCGGCATCCTCCATATTGGCGTGAATATGTGGGCCTTGAGGAATGTCGGCGGCCTCGTAGAGAGGCTCTACGGCAATGGGTTTTTTCTCCTCTGCTATCTCGCCTCCGGGCTGATCGCCAGCCTCGCCAGCGTCTGCTGGAACCCGATGATCGTCTCCGCCGGCGCTTCAGGGGCAATTTTTGGCATTGTGGGCAGCCTGCTCGCGTACTTCCTCCGGCAGCGGGGATCGATCCCGGCCGCCATGCTGCAGAGCATCCGGAACAGCACCCTCGTGTTCGTCGCGATCAACCTCTTCTATGGCTTTGCCCATACGGGCATCGACAACGCCGCGCACATCGGCGGGCTGGGCTCCGGTTTCGTCCTCGGACTGGTCCTGGCGCGGCCGCTCGACCTGGAGGCGCGGCGGCGGCATGTCCTGCCGCGAGTGGCAGCCGGCGTGGTGGTGACCCTCGGCATGGCGTGCGCTTCCCTTCCTTTTCTGCCCATGTATGTGGCCAAGTGGGAGAAGGCGGTCACGTGGTATGGATCAGAGGAGAAGCAGGCGCTGGAATCCTGCAAACGCCTCGTGCAACGCGCCCAAGGCGGTTCCATGACGGACGAAGCGCTCGCCGACGGGCTGGAGAAGCAATGCCTCCCTCGTTTCAAGAAGATGGCCGAGCGGATGGCCGAGGTCAAGGTCCCCAGGGGAACAAGATTCGCCGAGGTGCACCAACTCCTCTCCGATGTGGCGGTCCTCCGAAGAGACGCCCTCGTCGCGTTCATCGAGGGCCTGCGAGCGAAGGACATGTCGAAGATCGAGCGATACAGAACGGCATGGGGGCGGGCCGAACGGAGGATCCAGGAGTTCAACAACCGACACCGATAGCGGGCCACCCGCCGGGCCACGTTTTGTGCAACGTGTTATGCCGCCTGGCGCACTTTGTCTTGAATGATCTCCGCCGACTTCGTAGAATGCCTGCATCGAATGGGAATCATCAACAGGAATCGCCTCGCATGATTCTGGCCGTTACGCTCAACCCGTGCGTGGACCGCACGATCTTTGTCGAGAAGCTGGAGCTGGGGCGGATCATCCAGGGCGCGCGCGCCCACTCCGTCGCCGGGGGCAAGGGCCTGAACGTGGTCCGGCTCGCGCGCAGGTTCGGCGAGCGGGCGGACAGCTTCACCGTCCTCGGCGGGCACCCCGGCCGGATGATCGACGAGCTGAGCCAGACGCAGGATGGCATTGAGCTCATCGCCGTCTGGACCGAGGCGCCGACGCGGGACATCGTCACGATCACGGAAGAAGGCACGTGGCGTCAGGCGGCCTTCAAGGAACCGAGTCCGGGGATCACCCCCGGGGAGAAGCGGGAGATCCTGGCCACGTTCGACTCGATCGTCGAGCGTTATGACCTGATCGTCCTCACGGGCAGCTCGCCGTGCGCCGAGACGGACGACGTGTATGCCCGGATGATCGCAACAGCGAAAGATTTGGGCAAGATCACGATCCTCGACTCCAGCGGCGTCTCGCTGGCGCAGGGGATCGAAGCCGCGCCGTTCATGGTCAAGCCCAACCTTGCAGAGACCTCGGCCACTCTGGGCCGGGACATCGCAGGGGAGGATGAGATCTGGGAGGCCGTCGGCTTCTACCGGGGAAAGGGCATCCGTACCGTTGTCTTAACCGACGGTGATAAAGGCGCTTATATCCAGCACAATGACCGGCGTTGGCGCGTCATACCGCCCACGGTGAAGACGATCAATCCCGTGGCGTCGGGCGATGCGCTGGTGGCGGGGATGGCGGTCGGCCTGGTGCGGGGGGCGTCGATCGAGCAGACGATCAAGCTCGGCATCGCCTGCGGGGCGGCGAATGCGGCCATGTGGGCGCCGGCAATGTGCTCCCCCGACGTCGTGGCGCGGCTCATCCCGCAGGTTCGGTACGAAGAGCTTGCTTCCTGATCCATGAAGGAGACGACCATGCGAAAGACGCGCACCCCTCTCGTTTTCATGCTGTGTGCCGCCCTGTCGGGCGCGGGGCTTCGCGCGCAGGAGCCGCGCATCCTCATGCCCCGGACCTACACCGACCCCGGCGGCTGGTTCACCATTCGCGCGCCGAACGCATGGGAGGAGACACACCTTGCATCGCTCGGGCGGCGGTGCGTGCGTTTTGCCCCGGCCGCCGACTCGGAGGACGCCGGCAAGATGGACATGCGCATCACATTCCTCATGGGCTGGACCGAGCGAACGGTGACGGACGAGGTGCTGAAAACCCTTTCCGCCGAAGCGATCGACCGCCTGCGAGAGGAGTGCAGGGCGAGGGGCAGCACGATCGCTGTTCGCGAGACGAAAGACATCATCCTGGTCCGTCAGTCGGCCATCCGAAACGTCATCGACGAAGCGGAGAAGGACGGAGGCTTTGCCGTGATCCGAATGTTTGTCCTGCCCACCGCCATCCATTCGTACGTCATCGAGTACCGCCTACCGAAAGAGATGGACGAAATGCTGTCCGTGCAATTCAACCGCATGGTTCGCTCCTTCCGTGTTCTTACGCCGGCACTCGAGCCCGTCAGCCTGGACAAGCTGCAGGAGGTTGCCTGTCCGGCGATGAAGGTCACCGTGAAGTGCCCTCCCACATGGGAGCGGAAGGAGATCACCGGCGGCGACGAGGGGCGAGTCACGCTCGTATCGCCCAAGGCCCGCGGCGGTCTGAAAGACCCGTGCCCGGGTGTCGTTGTGGAAAAGATTCCGAAGGCGGACCTGCGCTTCAAGGGCGAGACGCTCACGCCGGAGCAGATCATCATGAGGTATCGCGACCTCTACGTCGAAGGGCTGAAGAAGACATACGATGAGGTGAACCTCCAACCCAAATCGGCCCTTGCCCGCATCGGACGGGAGGCGGCGCTGGCGTTCAAGCTGGAACTCGCGAGCGCGAAACAGACCCGATATGCCCTGCTTGTCATCGGCATTGAGAAGGGCACGGTGGTCCAGGTTTTCCTCACTGCGCCTGCGGAGACGTTCCACCACTACGCGCCGCTCTTCGGCAGGATGCTCGTCACAATGCAGGCGCTTTAGACGCCGGCTTCTCCACCGCCACGTGGATGTATCGGCTGCGCCTCGGCGAGACCGGCAGGGGAATTGCCTCCACCCGGGCGAACCGCCCCCCCTCGAAGGCCGCGTGACGGGGCGATGCGGTTGCCACCACGATTCGCGGCGCGAGGGTCACGAGATGGTCGAGGATATCGTCGACCTGCCGGTGCTCCTCCTCGTGCCCGAACCAACCGTAAGGCAGGTCCGTGACCACCGCATCCCACCGGCCCTTTCGCTCGCGCAGGTCGGCCACTTCGGCGCAGGGAGGATACCCGAGGCGGGCCAGGTTCAGGTTCGTCGCCCCGACCATCTTGAAATTGATGTCGGACGCGTCGGTCTCGATGCCGACCTGCATGGCCTGGATCGGGATCGTGCCCGCGCCGCAGCACGGGTCGAGGATGCGGTCGCCCGGGGAGGCGGCCAGGTTGACCATCGCCCGGCCGATGCGGTCGGGAATGCTGCGCGAGCACCGTTCGGGCAGGTCGAGCGGCCTGCCCCAGTCGGTGGATGCTTCGGTCACAATCCGGCCGAAGCGGAAGAGCGTCTCGGTTCGGATCGCGACGAGCCGCTGCTTCGGGTTCAGCAGATCGGGCCGGCTGACCATGACTTCGGCGATCCGTCTCTGAATATCAAGGGAGTTGTCGCGCAGTCTGCCGGGAATCTTCACGACTTCGATGCGGAAGTCCGGCAGGTCGAGCGCCGCCTCGCGGACCTTCTCGCGGAGATCATCCAGCGACTCCGCCCGCGCAATCTCCTCCGCGCCGAACGCCGTGAAGGCGGCGCGGGAGATGTCGCCAACTCGATCCGAAGAGACGATCCGTTCTTCCTCCCGCGTTCCCTGCGTCAAGACTATGCACTCGGCCAAGGCCAGGGCAGAATCATACCCGCGGAAGCGTGCGTCGCGAGAGAGCAGGTAGAACGTTCTTGCGGTCATGGCGAGGCTGAGTATATGCGTTGCGGACCGGACTGTCAAGCAGGCGGCGGCTATTCGAAGGACATGATGGCGGAGGCGAGGTCGGGGATGTCGCCGATGGCGTCGACCACGGCCTGGCGCAGCTTCGGCTTCATCTCCCGCCATTCCTCCGGTGTGCCGGGTTGCGCCAGTGCGCCGATCGTCTCCCGTTCGACGCGGTCGTAGAGGTCGTGGAGCTGCCAGGTCCAGGGCTGATTCGTCAACTCGCCGCCTGTCCGTCAAGGACCGCGTAGCCGTCGGATGTTGTGGTGACGCGCTCCGCCGTTACGCCCGGCACGGCGACGGGGCTGCAGTTGCAGACGAAGCTGTCGGCGTTCATCCCGAGCTTGGGTCCCAGGCGTTTCCACATCTCCGTGGTCTCGGCGCAGAGCGAAATGCGCGTCCCGGGACTGAGGCGTTTGACCTCGCTGAAGTAGTGGGTGTAGACCTCCTCGCGGAAGTCGTCGGGCATGGGGTGCATGGAATCGGTCATGTTGCCGCTGGCCTCGTGCTCCGCCATCATCTTCAGCCAATCGGGGTCGAAGAGGGACATGTCGAAGAGTTCCTTCAGCTCGGCGACGCTGTCGAAGAAGAGCATCTCCATGCTGATGTTGTCCGGCTCCACCGCGGCGAAGAGCTTCTCGAACATGTCGCCTCTTCGCGCCAGTTCTTGATGGGCGTGATGGGTTTGCACTTGAACCGGACGGTGTAGCCCGCCTCCTGGCACTTGCGCGCCGCCTCGATGCGCTGTTCCGTCGTGGCGGTCTCGCGCTCGATGCGACGGCTGACCGTGGGCGTGGAGAGGGTCCAGAGCATGATGGTGTGGCCTTTGTGATCGAGGTCGAGGAGGAAGTCCACGTTGTCGCTTTTGCTGAAGAGGATGATGTAGCGGTCGTCGATCTCCGCGAAGTGCTCGACGAGCGCGCGGCACATGCCGTACTCGGGCTCAAGGATGAGGCAGTCGGTTTCGACGTCATAGCGAAAGACCTTCTGCCACGGATTCTCGGCCATGAGCTGGTCGACTTGTCCGAGGAACTCCTCGATGTTCAGCATCAGCGTTGTCACGCGGCCGCGGCGGCAGTACTGGCATTTGTGGAAGCAGCCATAGGCCGAGTGGAGATCGTAGAGCTGCCAGCAAACGACCTCGCGGTCGCGCTTGCCCTTGCCGCTCTCCAGGTGGAAGTGGTCCATGCAGCCGTAGAGCATGCGCAGGAAGTTGCGGGTGTAGCCTTTGGAGTTCTTCAGCAGATCGTTCCCCTCGATGAACTTCTTTGTCTCCTCCCACGGGGTCCATTTGAACTTGTTGAAGACCACGTCGGGATCGCCCGTGAAGGGCACACGGCCCTGGCGGATATCGAGGTCGACCCAGTCCTTGGATCGAACCAGACCCTCGATTTCATCCTCGGTGATCACCTGCACCTTGCTCACGGGTTGGCCGAAGCCTTCCATCATTCGCTCCATGCGCGCCTTGCACTTCTCGTCTGCCATCGCCCAATCGGTGATGTAGAAGTTCTTTGGCTTGACCGGTTTCATTACGCAACCTTTCCTTCTTATGCGTGGGTCGGTTCATATGTCGTGTATTTCATTTCCGGTGCGAGAGCCAGCTTGCGTCCCGGCACAGCCATGGCGCCGCAGCCGCAGACGAAGGCCTTCTTGCTCTGGCCGATCTCGCCCTCCAGGACATCCCATATCTCGCGCGACTCGGTGCTGAGGTAGAGGAGGATGTCCTTGTCGCGTTTGCGAATCTCCTCCACGAAAAACCGGTAGATCTCCTCGCGCACGTGCTGGGGATAGGGACCGGTCCGGACGTCTTTCATCTCGTCCGCTGCGTCCTCGGCCGCCTTGAGGAAGTCGGGGTCGAGGAGGGACGGATCGATGCTGTTTTTCAACGTTTCCACCGTGTTCCACATGTAAACGGCCAGGCCGATGGACTCGGGCCGGCAGCGCTTGAAGAGCTCGTCGATGGCCGTGCCGAACTCCTGCCGCCAGTTCTTGACGGGGATGATCGGCTTGAACTTGAGCCGCGTGGCGAGGCCCAGTTTCTCCAGGTAGCCCGCCGCATCGAATCGGTCGGTAAAGGCTCCTGCGCCGGGCTCGATGTGCCGGGCGACGGCGTCGCATGTCACGCTCCAGACGCCGACGATGCGGTCGCGATGGGGCAGGTCGGCGATCCATTC
>JAADGH010000175.1 GCA_013152475.1 Planctomycetota bacterium | reverse complement strand
AGGATACGCCCCTCGCTGATCTCGGCGGAGCCGGACCAGTCCTGCTGCTTCAGTCGTTCCTTGGCGCTCAGAGCGATGTAGATCGTTGTCGGGTCATCGGCGTGAAGCGATGTAACCCATAAGACCAAGGCAAGGACGGGCAGGAGCGGTGTTTTCATACATTCTCTCCTTTGCGAGAAGCAGACTCTTTTCTTCCGGGTCGAATTATACCACGTCGCCCACGGCGGTAGAACTAAAAAGTATTGACATTGAAGGCGCACAGAGCTAATATCATGGGTTTGTGGGCCGACCGTAAGGTTGCACCCGTACTGAGGATGTTCCGTGTCGCAAGAAACGGTAAGAGTTCGCTTTGCGCCAAGTCCGACGGGCTTTCTCCATATTGGCAATGCGCGAACCGCGCTTTACAACTGGCTCTTTGCCCGGCACGAGGGAGGAACGTTTGTCCTCCGCATCGAGGACACGGACCGGGTCCGCTCGACGCAGGAGGCGATCGACAAGATCTTCGACGCCATGAAATGGCTCGGCCTGGACTGGGACGAAGGGCCGTACTTCCAGAGCGAACGGCTGGAGATCTACCGGACGTACGGGCAGAAACTGGTCGGCTCGGGTGCGGCGTACGAGTCGACCGACGAGGAGAAGGGCACGGCGATCAAGTTCCGGATGGAAGGGGCGGCGACCTCGGTGGAGGACCTGCTGCACGGGCGGATCAACTTTGATTCGTCGCTGATCGAGGATTTCGTCATCCTGAAATCCGACGGGTTTCCGACATACAACTTCGCGTGCGCGGTGGATGATCACCTGATGAAGATCACGCACGTGATTCGGGGCGACGATCATATCTCCAATACTCCAAAGCAGTTAGCACTCTTCGGTGCCTTTGGCGCTGAGCCGCCCAAGTATGTCCACCTGCCGATGATCCATAAGGAGGGAGGGGGCAAGGAGAGCAAGCGCGAGGGGGCGCAGTTCGTCGGGACCTATCGCGAGGCGGGTTTTTTGTCGGATGCACTTGTTAACTTCCTGGCCCTGCTGGGATGGTATCCCGGTGAGGACGTGGAAATCCTCTCGCGGCAGGAGATGATCGACCGGTTTCGCCTCGACGGATTGGGCAAGACACCGTCGCAGTTCAACCTGGCCAAGCTGGAGTGGATGAACGGCGCATACATCCGGGCCATGTCGCCGGAGGACCTTGCGACGCGGCTTGTTCCGTTCCTGCGGGAAGCGGGGATCGAGGTGGATGAGTCGCGGCGTGACTGGCTGCTACAGGTCGTGACGCTCTATCAGGAGCGTCTCAAGAACCTAAGTGAGTTCGTGGAAAAGGCGCGGTTTTTCTTTACCGACGACTTTGAGTTCGACCCGGCGGCGGTCGAGAAGGTCCTGAAGAAGGATTCGGCCTTGGCCGTTCTGAAAGAGTCGCGCGCCGCCATCGAGGCGCTCGATGAGCTGACCCCCGAGTGCCTGGAGGCGGACCTGCGCGGCGTGGCGGAGAGACTTAGCGTGGGGTTCAAGAAGGTTGCCCAGCCGCTGCGTGTGGCCCTGACGGGGGGAACGGCCAGTGCCGGGTTGTTCGAGACGATGGTGCTGCTCGGGAAGGAGACGATCACGAGGCGCGTGGATAGAGTCATCGAGAAGTTGGATCAGTTGTAGAGGGATCGTATGGCTTCACTGCTGGTGGTTGGTTCGGTTGCGTTGGACACCGTGGAGACGCCGTATGGCAGGTTAGAGGACGGCCTTGGCGGATCGGCGGTTTACTTTTCCTATGCCGCAAGCTTTTTCACGCGAGTTCGGCTTGTGGGTGTCGTAGGTCAGGATTTCCCGCAGGAGTTTGTTGACCTGATCGGCAGTCGGGATGTCGATACGGCCGGATTGCAGATCGTGGACGGGAAGACGTTCCGCTGGAGCGGCGCCTACGAGGGGGCCATGAACGAGGCGGAGACAAAAAAGGTGGAACTGAACGTCTTCGGCGATTTCCAGCCCGAAATCCCGGAAGCCTTCCGGGACTCGGAGTTTGTCTTCCTGGCCAACGGCAGCCCGGTTACGCAGAAGCATGTTGTCGATCAGATGACCAACCGGAAGTTCGCCGTGGCCGACACGATGAACCTCTGGATCGAGAACACACGAGACGAACTTCTGGAGTTGCTGAAGGTCGTGGATGGCATCGTCCTCAACGACGGCGAGGCCCGAATGCTGACGGAGGAGGCCAATCTGGTGCAGGCCGCCAAGTCGATCCAAGGTATGGGGCCGCGGCTGGTAGTGATCAAGAAGGGAGAGCACGGGGCCATGCTCGTGTCGGACGAGGCCCTGTTTGTTTTACCTGCCTATCCGGTTGAGACGGTGAAGGACCCCACCGGCGCGGGCGACAGCTTCGCCGGCGGGATGATGGGATATTTGGCCGAACAGGAGGAGGTAACAGAGGGCACTCTGAAGAAGGCCCTGGCGTACGGCACGATGTGCGCGTCGTTCAACGTGGAGGACTTCAGCCTGAATCGGTTCCAGCAGATCGGACGGCAGGACATTGACGGACGCCTCGAGCAATACCTTTCGATGCTGCGGGTGGAATGAAGAGAGTCCGGAGCTTTATCGCTATCCACTTGGACGAGGCGACACGTGCCGCACTTGAGAGGGCGCAGCGGAAGCTCGAGGCCTGCGGCGCGAAGGTGCGCTGGGTCCGACCCCAGGCGTTGCACCTGACGCTCAAGTTTCTGGGGGACATCGACGCGGAGAGGGTGTCCGATGTCGCCGCCGTGATCGAGGATGTAGTGAAGGGCGTGGGGCCGTTCCGTCTGGATGTTCGCGGACTGGGGGGCCTGCCGAGACTGGAACGCCCGAGGGTAGTGTATGCCGGGGCGGCTGATGAGGAGGGCGCTTTGGTACCCATGGCGGAGGCCCTGAACAATCGAATGGCTGAGTTCGGGGTGAAGCGAGAGAGCAGGAAATACAAGGCCCACATCACCCTGGGGCGTGTGAAGTCTCCAAGAGGGATTGAGCCGCTGATCGGGATGATCCAGCAGAGGGCGGATGAGGAGTATGGCTCCGTGGAGGTGGGCAGCCTGTATCTGATGATGAGCGAACTCAAGCCCTCGGGGGCGGAGTATACGGTTTTGCATGAGGCGAAACTTCAGGAGAAAACGGGGGAATAATCCCAAGGATAACCCAGTTCCCTTGACGAGAGCGGAGCGACAGCATGGCAAAAAATGAAAAGAAGGATAGCGAAGATACCCAGCGGCAGCAGGCCTTGGAGCGGACCATGTCGCAGATCGAGAAGCAGTTCGGCAAGGGCTCCATCATGAAGCTGGGCGACGGCGTGGTTCTGGATGTTCCCGCGATATCGACCGGCGCGCTGTCACTGGACCTGGCCCTCGGCGTGGGCGGCATCCCGCGCGGGCGTGTCACGGAGATCTACGGCCGTGAGGCCACGGGAAAGAGTATGCTTGCCCTTCAGGTGACGGCCAACGCGCAGAAGGCCGGTGGGATCGCAGCGTTCATCGATGCCGAGCATGCACTCGACCCCGATTTTTCGCGGCGTTTGGGGGTGGATGTGGACAACCTGATGGTGAATCAACCCGACAGTGGCGAACAGGCGCTGGAGATCACCGAGATGCTTGTTCGGAGCAATGCGCTGGACATCATCACAATCGACTCGGTCGCGGCGCTCGTGCCCCGGACCGAGCTCGAAGGAGAGATGGGCGACGCACAGATGGGCGCGCAGGCTCGCCTCATGTCGCAGGCGCTGAGGAAACTGACGGCGGCGATCAACAAGTCCCGGACGGCCGTTATATTCATCAATCAGACCCGGGAGAAAATCGGTGTGATGTTCGGCAACCCGGAAACGACGCCCGGCGGTCGCGCGCTCAAGTTCTATTCCTCCGTCCGGATCGAGCTGCGGCGCGTGGGCAGCATCAAAGACGGCGACCGCATCGTCGGCAACCGAGTTCGGGCCAAGATCCAGAAGAACAAGGTGGCCGCGCCCTTCAAGTCGGCGGAGTTCGACATCCTTTTCGAGTCCGGCATCTCCCGCGAGGGCGACGTGCTGGACCTGGCCATCGGCGCGCAGATGGTGGAGAAGAGCGGCGCGTGGTTCTCCTACGGCGACATCCGCCTGGGCCAGGGCCGGGAGAACGCCCGCCAGTTCCTGAAGGACAACATCGACATCATGCAGGAGCTGACGGAGAAACTGAAGGAAATCCTCCTGCCCCACAAGGTGAAGAAGGAAGCAGAGCCGGGCAAGGAAGAGGCCAAGGATGCGTAGGGTGTTTGCTCTCACAATCGCTGTTGTATTGTCCACCGCCTGCCTCTCGGCGCAGGATGATGCGCTCCCGCTGGAGAAGGCCCTCATCGCGGCCAGCAAAAAGGTCAGCCCCGCCATCGTGAGCATCGACATGACCGGCACAAAGAGCGTCCTGGAGGACAACTTCTTCGGCGAGGACCAGCAGCGCCAGCGCCGCTTCCGCGGGATGGGGTCGGGTGTCCTCATCGATGCGGACGGTTTCGTGCTGACCAACGAGCACGTCATCCACGGGGCGAAGAAGGTAACCGTGTTCACTGCGGATGGCAAGAAGTTTGAAAACGTGAAGGTGGTGAAGACCGACCCCAAGACCGATCTTGCCGTGCTCAAGATCAACGCCGACCAAAAGTTTTCCACGGTCGAGTGGGGCGATGCATCGACGGTGCGCAAAGGCCAGTTCGCCATCGCCTTCGGGAACCCTTTGGGGATTTCCACCGGAACGGACTCCACCATGACGCTGGGGATCGTCAGCGCCTTGAACCGGACCCACATCGAGCGCGACGCGAAGGGAAGGGTCGTGAAAAAGATCGAGAACATGATCCAGACCGACGCGGCCATCAGCATGGGCAACAGCGGGGGACCGTTGACCGACATCCACGGTCGGATCATCGGGATCAACACGATGATCGCCTCGCTGACCGGCGGCTCGGAGGGGATCGGCTTCGCAATCCCGTTCGATGACCATACGAAGAAGATCATCGAGCAGCTCAAGGCCGAGCATGAGGTGGTCTACGGCACGATCGGTGCGGAGTTTCGCGCCATGACCCCGGATTTTGCCAATGCCCTGAAGGCGCCGCCCGGCAAAGGCGTGCTGGTGGCCAAGATCGTGGAGGACGGACCGGCCGCGAAGGCGGGGATCAAGCAGTTCGATGTGATCCTCTCTTTCGGCGGCGAGGAGGTGAATCGCCCGCGCGACTTGGCCGGCAAGATCGAGAAGTCGAAGGTGAACACAGAGGTCACAATCAAGATCCTCCGCCGGGGAGAGGAGATAGAAAAGACGGTGGTGATCGCCAAGCGGGAGTTCAAGCAAGCCGTTGCACGGACGCTCGACCCCCGCGGTTGGCGCGGCGTTCGGGTGGAGAAGTTGACCGAAGAAAAGGCCAAGGAACTCGGCCTGGAGGGCAAAAAGGGCGTGCTCGTATCGAAGGTGGAGGTGGGCAGCGCGGCCTTTGATGCCGGCATCCGGCCGGGGCAGGTGATCTTGGAGGTGCAGTTCAAGCCGGTCGAAGGCGTCGACGAGTTTCACAAGATCGTCGGCGAAATCGCGAGTACGATCGACGCCGCCGTCCTGACCAGCGATGGGGCGAAACTCGTCAAAGGTAGAAAGAAAGAGCAGAAATAGTCGCATGAAACTATCAGAGATTCGGCAAAAGTACCTCAAGTTTTTCGAGGACCGTGGTCATGTCGTTGTGCCGAGTGATTCGCTCGTCCCGGAGAACGACCCGTCCGTGCTTTTCACACCCGCGGGGATGAACCAGTTCAAGGACATGTTCCTCGGCAAGGGAACCGGAGACTACACCCGGGCCGCGTCGTGCCAGAAATGTCTCCGGACCGGCGACATCGAGAACGTCGGCCGGACAAGTGCGCACCTGACGTTCTTCGAGATGCTCGGCAACTTCTCCTTCGGCGACTACTTCAAGAAGGAGGCCATCGAGTGGGCATGGGAGTTCGTGACCGGCGAGCTCGGCCTCCCGGAAGAGCGACTCGTCGGGACCATCTACGAGGATGACGATGAAAGCTTCGAGATCTGGAGCAACGTCATCGGCCTGCCTTCGGAGAAGATATTTCGCTTCGGCGAAAAGGAGAACTTCTGGCCGGCCAATGCGCCGTCGGAGGGACCGAACGGCCCCTGTGGCCCCTGCTCCGAGATCCATTACGACCAGGGAGAGGTCTTTAGCTGCGGCAGGCCCGACTGCGGACCGGCGTGCAATTGCGACCGATGGGTCGAAATATGGAATCTGGTCTTCACGCAGTTCGACCGGGGGGACGGCGGCGTGCTCGATCCGCTGCCGAGCAAGAACATCGACACCGGCATGGGCCTGGAGCGCACGGCCGCTGTCATGCAGGGGGTGCCCATGGTCCAGGAGTGCGACGCCTTCCTGCCGATCCTCAATGCTGCGGCCGAGCATGTGGGGGTGGAGTACGATCGAAACGGCGAGTCCGGGCCGCGGCTGCGGCGCATCGCCGACCACGTTCGGGCGGTGACATTCTGCATCTCCGACGGCGTCCTGCCGGGGAACGAGGGGCGGTCGTATGTGGTCCGCCGCCTCCTCCGCCGGGCGGTCGGGGACGGCAAGCAACTCGGTGCGGAGGAGAGCTTCCTCTACAAACTGGCGCCCGTGGTGGCGGAGGCCATGTCCGATGTTTACCCAGAGGTTAAACAGCGCCGGGACAACATCTCCCGGATCATCCAGATTGAGGAGGACAAGTTCCGCGACACCCTCGACCAGGGCTGGCGCGAGTTGCAGGAAAAGGTCGAAAGGGTGAAACAGTCCGGGCAAAAGACCCTGCCGGGGAAGGACGCGTTCTATCTGGCCGACACGCTGGGCTTTCCCATCGAGTTCACCGAGCAGGTCCTTGCCGACCAGGGTATGACCGTGGACCGCGACGGATATGAGGCCGAGCTGGAGGAGCAGCGGAAGCGGTCCAAGGCGGGAAGCAGTATGGCCGCCGACATCTTCGCCACGGGTCCCATGGCCGAGATCAAGGAGAGGGCCAAGCCGACTGAGTTCGTGGGGTACGAAAGCACAACCGGCGAAGGCAAGGTTGTCGGCCTGATTCAGGGCGACACATGCGTGCAGGAGGCCGAGGTTGGGGAGGTTACCATTGTCCTCGACAGAACTCCATTCTATGGCGAATCCGGCGGCCAGGTGGGTGACAGGGGCCGGCTGGGGGGTGATGGAGTCGAGGTCGAGATCACCGACGCGAAGAAGACCGAGGGGTACATCCTCCACGTGGGAAAGATCAAGAAGGGCAGCGTCAGCCTCGGCGACACACTGACCGCTGAGGTGGACGCAGACCGGCGCGCCGCCATCCGCAGGAACCACACGGTGACCCATCTCCTGCACCATGCGCTGCGCCAGGTGCTCGGTGAGCATGCGGAGCAATCGGGATCGATGGTTGCGCCCGACCGGCTTCGGTTCGACTTCACCCATTTCTCTGCCGTCACCCCGGAAGAGCTTCGGAAAATCGAAGAGATAGTGAATGAAAAGGTGGCGAGCAACGAGCCGGTCGTGGCGAGGGTCATGACCCTCGACGACGCGCGCGCGCGCGGCGCGATTGCCCTGTTCGGCGAAAAATACGGCCAGCGTGTCCGCATGGTCTCAGCGGGCGACTACAGCAAGGAGCTGTGCGGGGGGACGCACTGCGATTGCACGGGGGAGATCGGCCTGTTCCGGATCACGTCCGAGCAGTCCGTTGCGGCGGGTGTGCGGCGAATCGAGGCGGTTACGGGGGGCAGGGCCTTTGAAGAAATCCTGAAGGATGAGAAACTCATCCAGGACCTCTGCACTGCCCTGGATGCGCCCAAGAGCCGTCTCCTCCAGCAGGCGGAGCAAACGGCGAAAGAGGCGAAGGCCCTGCGGAAGGAGGTGGAGCGCCTGAAGAGCGGCGCGGCGCGAGAGTCGGCCTCCGACCTGTTGGCCTCGGCGGAGGAAGTGGGCGGTGCGAAGGTAGTGGTGCGGCGACTGGAGGATGTTTCCTCGGCGGGCATGCGGCAGATGGCCGATTCGCTCCGGAAGTCGGGCGGGCCGGTGGCCTTGGCGTTCGGGACCGTGGAAGGGGGGAAGGTGCTCTTCGTTGTGGCGCTGACAAAGGACCTCGTGGAGCGGGGCCTCCATGCGGGGAAAATTGCGTCGGAGGCCGCCAAGATTGCGGGTGGCGGAGGGGGAGGCCGGCCCGACATGGCCCAGGCCGGCGGAAAAGATCCATCCAAGGTGGACGCGGCCTTGGGCCGCGCGAAGGACCTGTTTCAGGAGGGCCTGGGGGCGTAGACTTAGTTTTTACTTGACAAGGGAATAACGGATCCATAAAATGCTGGACTCTGGCCAAGGGAGATGTATGCCGCTGTCAAGGCGCCAGGGCGTGACCGGCGGCGCAACTTGAGGAATGGACGATGCCACTGCCCAAGCGAAGACATTCAAATTCACGAACCCGCAAGCGGCGGACGCACGATGCGCTGGAGAGGCCACCGTTGTCGGTTTGTCCCCAGTGTAACCAAACGAAGCGACCCCACAGAGTCTGCTCCAACTGTGGCCACTACCACGGCAGGATGGTCGTAAAGAGGTCTTGAAGTATGCGAGTTGCCCTTGACGCTATGGGTGGTGATTCCGCCCCCGCCAGTACGGTCAGGGGGGCGGTGATGGCCGCCCAGAACTTCTCGGATCTCGAGATCGTCCTGGTGGGGCAGGGAGATCGGATCAAGGAGGAGCTGGACAAGCTCGGCGCTCCCGATAACGGAACGCTCAGCATCCATGAGGCCGCCGAGATCATCGGCATGGATGAGCTTCCAGTGGAGGCGCTCCGCCACAAGACGGATTCTTCACTCGCCCGCAGCGTCGAGCTCGTGAAAAACGGGGAGGCCGATGCGGTGGTGAGCGCCGGGAACACGGGCGCCTTCGTTGCTGCGGCTCTCTTCGCGTTGAAACCGCTGGAGGGGGTGAAGCGGCCGGGCATCGCGATTACCTTCCGGGTTCCCAACGAAAATGGGCTGTGCACCGTGATCGACGTGGGGGCGAATATCAAGTGCAGACCGTCCCACCTGCTCCAATACAGCGTGATGGCCTCGGTGTACAATCGGCTGATTCACGGCGTTGAAGAACCGGCGGTCGGTCTCCTGAGTATTGGGGAGGAGGACGAGAAGGGGAACGAGCTTGTGAAAGAGACCCGGGCGCTTCTGTACCGGTCCCCGGTCAATTTCTCCGGGAATGTCGAAGGCCGTGACATCTTCATCGGCAAGAGCGACGTGGTGGTGTGCGATGGGTTCGTCGGCAACGTCATTCTCAAGGTAAGCGAAGGGCTGTCCGAGGCGATGCTTCAGTTGTTATCCAAAGAGGCCGGCCGGAACCTTCGCAGCCGGATCGGGTTTGCCCTTTGCAAGCCGGCCATCAAGCGGTTGAAAGACCAGAACGACTTTGCCGAGTACGGCGGTGCGCCGCTGCTCGGCGCGGATGGCGTGTGCATCGTGGGCCATGGCCGCTCCGATGCCAAGGCGATCAAGAACGCCATCCGTGTGGCGACGAAGTTCACCCGAAATCAGGTTAACTC
>JAADGH010000204.1 GCA_013152475.1 Planctomycetota bacterium | reverse complement strand
CGCGGAGCTCGCCAAGGAATTCGCCTCCCGCTTCGGGGCGGGGGAGTGGGGCTACCTCGCCGGGCTCTGGCACGATCTGGGGAAGTATTCGAACGAATTCCAGAAGAAGCTCTTTGACGCCAACGGCATCGAGTGTCACCTGGAGACCAAGCCGGGGAAAGTAATTCATTCCCAGGCGGGCGGCCACTTGGCGCAGAAAACCTTTCCAAAAGGATTCGATCTCGTTTTTTGCTGGTTGATCATGGGCCATCACGCCGGGCTGGCCGACTTCTCGTCCGCCGACTCCGGAGCAAAGGCACTTGAACCCAAGATGCGGCACCCGGAAGAATCGGACAAGATCCTGGGAAACGTGCCAGAATCCACTCGCAACCAGCAGTTACCGCCGCCACCAACATTGTTGCGGAATGGCGCGGACCTCGCCTTCTTTATTCGTATGCTGTTTTCCTGCGTGGTGGATGCCGACTTTCTCGACACGGAAGCGTTCATGGATGACAAGCGGAAGACGCTGCGGAACGTACGATATCCCTCACTTGAAGAGCTCCTGTCCCGATTCGATGAATACATGGAATCGTTGTGCGCAACGGCTGAGCCGACGGAAGTGAACAAGATCCGGGCGGAAGTGCTGCAAGACTGCCGTACCGCGGCGGAGCGCGAGCCAGGCGTATTCTCTCTGACCGTCCCAACCGGCGGCGGGAAAACCCTTTCTTCCCTTGCCTTCGCTCTGCGTCATGCTGTGAAATGGCAGAAGCGACGAGTCATCTATGTGATCCCCTACACCAGCATCATAGAACAGACCGCCGCCGTGTTCCGCAAAATCCCAGGTTTCGAATCCACCGTTCTCGAACATCATTGTAATGTTTTCGATGACGACGAAACCAAGGAGACCGTCCGGAGCAGGCTGGCAACCGAGAACTGGGATGCCCCGCTGATCGTGACCACATCAGTCCAGTTCTTTGAATCGCTTTACGCTTGCAGGACCAGCCGCTGCCGCAAGCTCCACAACATTGCCGACAGCGTAGTCGTTTTCGACGAGGCGCAGTGTTTTCCGCCCGGTTACCTTCGGCCCGTGGTTTTTGCGGTTCGCGAGTTGCAAAGGCACTTCAGTGTAAGCGCCGTGCTGTGCACAGCGACCCAACCCGTACTCACGCGAACAGAGAGCTTCGATTTCCAGTTTCGCGAAGGTTTTGATCATGTCCACGAGATAATCGCCGAACCTGCAAGACTTTTCGATCGCCTCCGACGCGTTCGAGTCGAGCGCTTGCATGACCTCAAGCCTATAAGTCTCGAAACGCTGGCGGAAGCGGTGTGGTTCGAGAGCTGCGCCGTCCTGTGCATCGTCAACAGCAAGGCCGCCGCTCGCGAGCTGGCCCGGCTGCTTCCCGAGGGGAATACAGTCCACCTCTCGACCAATATGTGCGCCGAACACCGCCTTCGGGTGCTGAAATCCATATCCAACCGCCTTACCGACAGGGAGCCTCTCATCGTCGTCAGTACCTCCCTGGTCGAGGCGGGAGTGGATCTCGACTTTCCCGTCGTCTATCGTGCTCTCGCTGGGCTCGACTCGATTGCTCAGGCGGCGGGCCGCTGCAACCGTGAGGGAAGGTTGGCAGCTGGAAGGACGGTCGTGTTCCTTCCCGGGAAGCAGCCACAGTACGTCCGGTCGGCCGCCTCGCAGGCGCGGCCCTTCCTCGAGCCCGATCGCTTGCCATTGGTTCTCACCCCCGGCACCTTCACCGACTACTTCACCGCCCGGTTCTTCTTGTTGGGGTCCGACCGGCTGGATGAGAAGAAGATTCTCGAAAAGCTGTCAGGACGGCTGGAGAACTTTGCCTTTCGTTCCGCCGCCGAACGTTTCCACCTCATCGATGATCGTGGGCAGCGCATACTGATCGTGCCTGTGGGTGAAGCGCCCCAATTGGTTGCTCAGCTTCTGTGCTCCGATGGCCGAATCCTCTTTCGGAAGCTGCAGCGCTACACGGTCTCGCTCCCGGAATACCTACTCCGCAAACTGGCGGATGGGAAACATGCTCATGAGCTTCCGGGTTATCCCGGAATCTGGTATCTCGACAACAAGGCCCTGTATTCCGACCGTTTCGGGTTCGTTCCGCCAGATGGAACGGAGGGGTATGACATCGATCCTATGATTGTCTGAACGGAGGTATTCCATGAACAAGAGCAAACCTTTCCGAATGAGGGTGAGCGGCCGAAACGCGTGTTTCACCCGTCCCGAGATGAAAGTGGAGCGTGTCTCCTACGATGTGATGACTCCTTCAGCTGCGCGGGGCATCCTGGAGGCCATTCTCTGGAAGCCGGCCATCAAGTGGAACGTCCTGCAGATCGATGTGCTGAACCCGATCAAGTGGGAATCCGTCCGCCGCAACGAAGTCGGCAAGAAGGCTATTAAACCTTCTGCGGCAGCAATGAGGGGAGACGCGGTCGAGCCCTTGGGTATGTTCATCGAAAAGGAACGCCAGCAGCGCGCCGGCCTTTTCCTGCGTGATGTCGCCTATGTCATTCACGCCGAGTTCGAGCTGACCAATCGTGCGGCGGAAGGTGACACCGTGACCAAGTTCACCGAAATGTTTATCCGCCGCGCTTCGAACGGGCAGTGCTTTCATCGCCCCTATTTCGGGTGCCGGGAGTTCCCCGTGGATTTCGAGTTCATCCCGAGGGACACCGATTCGCCGCCGCCCTTCGACCTGACCAAGGATCTCGGCTGGATGTTATACGACCTTGATTACTCGGGTTCGGAGCCGATGCCGATGTTCTTCCATGCCCGGCTGGAGAACGGAGCTCTCGACCTTCGCAAGGTGGAGGTGCGTTCATGATTCTTCAAGCCCTTGCGGACTACTACGAACGGCTCGCCGACGACCCCTCCGTGGAGATTGCGCCACCAGGGTTCGAACAAAAAGCGATCGATTTCCTGATCGTCTTGGACCCGGAGGGGAACCTTGTCAACTTGCTCGATGCCCGTGAAGGAACCGGTCGGAAGCGCAGGGGGCGACCAACTCTTGTTCCAAAGGCGGTCAAACGGACGGCAGGAATAGCAGCCAACCTGCTTTGGGATACGGTGCCCTACGTGGTTGGGCGGGCCTTGCCGGAAAAGGGAAAGAACTTCGAAAAGCAATCCGCCCGGGCTGTGCAGAAGCATGAGGCGTTCATTCAACGCATCCGTAACACCTTTTCAGAATGTTCCGACCCCGGGATTCAGGCGGTTCTCCTCTTCCTCAATCGTGGCGACTTTTCCGCAGTCTTTGCCGAATCGGTTTGGCAAGAGATTGAGGAAAATGGAGGAAACCTCTCATTCGTTCTTGTGGGAGACTCGCAACTCGTGTGTCAACGCCTGGCTGTTGTGGAGGCGTTCCTGGCGTCGAACAAGCCTTCTGGGAACTTGCAGGTTTGTGCCATTAGCGGTAGGCACGATGTGCCTGCCAAATTGCACGCGCCCATCAAGGGGGTGTGGGGTGCGCAGTCATCCGGAGCGAACATTGTCTCCTTCAACCTCGATGCATTTCGATCGTTTGGGAAGACCCAGGGGTACAACGCGCCGGTTGGCCAACAGGTCGAATTTGCCTACACCACGGCACTCAACTATCTCCTGGCTTCGGAGCGGCTGCGGATACAAGTTGGCGACGCATCAACAGTCTTCTGGGCAAAGGAGCCCTGCGATCTCGAGAAAGATTTCTACACGCTTATCGGACAGCCCAGGGAAGGGGAGGAGGCGGTAGCCTACGAGAGCATCCGCTCCCTGCTCAGCGCTGTCAAGACGGGCATTCCTCCCGAGGAAGCGGATCTTCCGTTTTATGTTCTGGGACTTGCGCCCAACGCCTCGCGCATCTCCGTTCGTTTCTGGTACGACGGTAACGTCAAGGAGATCAAGGAGCGGATTGCGGGTCATTTCCGGGATATCGAAATCGTACGCGCCCCCTACGATCCTGAATTCCTGTCCCTTTTCCGACTGTTGCTCTCGACCGCGAGGCAGCACAAGGCGGACAACATACCACCCAATGTCGGCGGCGAACTGGCCCGGGCCATTCTGATGGGCAGACCTTATCCGGGAACCTTGTTCGCCAACGCCATCCGCCGTTGCAAGGCGGAGCAAGAGGTCGGCTTCGCCCGCGCGGCGATCATCAAGGGTTTTCTCGCTCGCAAAGCGCGTCTTTCACAATCGACCAACAAGGAGGTATCCGTGGCACTCGACAAGACCTACGACAACATGGGTTACGTGCTCGGCCGGCTCTTCGCCGTTCTCGAGCGTATTCAGGAACAGGCCCAGGGAGGGCACCTGAACAAGACGATTCGCGACACCTATTTTGGCGCCGCCTCTAGCTCGCCCTTGGTCACCTTTCGTCGCCTGCACGACCTGGCGATACACCACCTCGCCAAGATGCGCAACAGCGGCAAGAACACTGTTTGGATGGAAAAGCAGCTTGGGGGAATCGAAGACCTCATTCCGGCAATGGGCATCCCTGCCATCTTGAACCTGGAGGACCAGGGACGTTTCGCGGTGGGCTACTACCACCAGCGCCAATATTTTTTCTCAAAGAAGGAAACCGAAAATGAAGGAGGAGAAGCATGAGTGAACCCATCAAGAACCGCTACGAGTTTATCCTGCTGTTTGACGTCAAGGACGGCAACCCCAACGGCGACCCCGATGCGGGGAACCTGCCGCGGATCGACCCGGAGACGGGCGAGGGTCTTGTCACCGACGTCTGCCTCAAGCGCAAGGTGCGGAACTATGTCGGCCTCGTCAAAGGAGAGCAGCCACCGTACGAGATCTATGTCAAGGAAAAAGCGATTCTGACCCTGCAGCAAAAGAAGGCCTACGAAACTCTTTCGGAAGACGAAGAGGAAGGCGTAAATAAGGTTGAACAGGGGAAGGCATGGATGTGCAAGAATTTCTTCGATATTCGGGCTTTCGGTGCCGTGATGTCGTTGAAGGAGTTTAACTGCGGTCAGGTTCGCGGTCCAGTTCAGCTGACCTTCGCCCGGAGCAAGGACCGCATCTTCACCGGCGAGCACACTATCACGAGGATGGCGGTCGCAACGGAAGCCGAAGCGGAGAAGCAGAAGGGCGACAACCGAACGATGGGCCGTAAGTTCACCGTTCCATACGCCCTCTACGAAACTCACGGTTATATCTCTGCTCCTTTAGCGAAGCAGACGGGTTTCTCCGAAGAAGACCTCGAGCTATTCTGGAACGCGCTGATCAACATGTTCGACCACGATCGTTCCGCTGCGCGTGGCGAAATGGCCCCCCGTAAGCTGATCGTTTTCAAGCATGCTTCTGCGCTGGGTAATGCTCCCGCACAGAAGCTCTTCGAGCTCGTCAAGGTGGAGAAGAACTGCGGCGATGCCCCGCCCCGCTCTTTTGCAGACTATACCGTGTCGATCAACTATGACGTCAAACCTGAGGACGTTGAGATTATCGAGATGCTTGAGGCCGGCTGAAGGGAGTGGTTTCTCTCAGTGCCTTCCGATCGGGGCAAGATTCCGGCTCGGATTTACCACTTTTTGTCTTGACATTCGATTATCCTCGAATAATTATTAGAGCATGATCGACACCCGTTCTCCTCATACTTATTCCGCCGTGTTCCGGGAGCTTCGGGCGCGGGTTGGGGAGGCCGCGCCCGGCAGGGTCCAGATCCTCACGGGTCCCCGCCAGGTTGGCAAGACGCACCTGCTGCTCGCACTGTCCCGGGAGCTGGGAGGGCGCGCCGTCTATGCGGCGGCCGACACCCCGGCTGCGGCCCTGGCCGGATGGTGGGAGGCGCAGTGGCGGCGGGCCGAGGCTGTGGCGAACCCGGAGCGGCCCGCGGTCCTGATGATCGACGAGATCCAGCACCTGCCGGATTGGTCGGTCCGCCTCAAGGCCGAGTACGACCGCATGGTCCGTGAGGGCCTGCCTGTCCATGTCATCGTCTCGGGGTCCTCCAGCTTGCGCCTGGGCTCGGGCGCCAGGGAGAGCATGGCGGGGCGCTTCGAACGCCATCGCCTGCTCCACTGGCCTCCCGCGGAGCTCGTCCGCTGGTTCGGCATGAATCCGGATCGGGCTGTGGAAACGATGGTCCGGTACGGTTCGTACCCGGGTGCCGTGGACCTGCTCGGGGACCCGGAGCGGTGGCGTCACTACGTGCTCGACTCCATCGTCGAGCCGGCCATCGGCCGGGACATCCTCGCCATGGAGTCCATCCGCAAGCCCGCCCTGCTTCGCCAGATCCTGGCCGTGGCAGCCGGACATCCGGCCGAGGTGGTCTCACTCCAGAAACTCCGCCTGTCCCTAACCGATCGCGGGGCGCTGGAGACCGTTGCGCATTACCTGGGCGTCCTCGAGGAGGCGTACCTGGTGGCCGCGCTCGCCAAGGTGTCGCGGCACGAGATCCGGCGGCGTTCCGCACCGCCCAAGCTCGTCGTGCTCAACCAGGGGATTCTTGCTGCGATGACGGCCGAGGGTCCACCGTCGCCCGATGGAGATCCAGCGCGCTGGGGACGCTGGGTGGAGAACGCCTGCATAGCCCACGCGTGGAATGCCGGCCAGACGGTGCGGTACTGGAGGGCGGCGCCTCTGGAGGTGGACATGACGATCGAGGGGAGCTGGGGGCGGTGCGCCGTCGAGGTCAAGACGGGCCGGTACACTACGGCGGATCTTGCGGGCCTGCTGGAGCTGTGCCGGCGGAACCGCGACCTGCAATCACTCGTCCTCTGCGACCGCGGCCGGGAGAGCGTCGCACGGGAGGCTGGGGTCAAGGTCATGAGCTGGCAGTATTTCCTTCTCCACGGGCCGTCGGAGGGAGGCGGATAGCGCATGTTCTCCGAGGATGACCTGCTTCCCCTTTCCGGCGTCCAGCACACCGTCTTCTGCGTGCGCCAGGCGGCCCTGATCCACGTGGAGCAGGCGTGGACGGACAACGCCTTCACCATCGACGGCCGTCATCGCCACGCGGGTGTTCACGAGGAAGCCCTCCGCCGGGAGCGGCGTGGCGATCTCGTCATTGTGCGGGGGCTCGCCCTGCGGTCCCTGGAGCTGGGACTCTCTGGTGTCGCCGATGTGGTCGAGTTTCACCGGGTCGATTCCGGCGGGGTGAAAATCCCTGGCGCGCGGGGCCTGTGGGAGCCGTACCCGGTCGAGTACAAGCGGGGCCGCCGCAAACGGCACCGGGCCGACGAGGTCCAGGTCTGCGCGCAGGGGATGTGCCTGGAGGAGATGCTCGGCGTTCCGGTGGGGGAGGGCGCCCTGTTCTACGGGATGGAGCAGCGCCGCATGACCGTCGCCCTCGACGCCGCTCTCCGGGACCTGACGGTGGAGGCCGCCCGCCGCTTCCGCGAGCTTGTAGAGCACGGCGAGACGCCCGCTGCCCGCAAGGAGAAGAAGTGCGAGACCTGCTCGCTCGTGGAGCTGTGCATGCCCGAGGCCATGACCCGGAGGCGTTCAGCTCGCCGCTACGTCACGGCGGCCCTCGAGCGGTCGCTCCAGGAAGGGGAGGACCCATCGTGAAAAGGCATCTCAACACGCTGTTCGTCACCTCCCAGGGTGCGTGGCTTTCAAAGGACGGTGAGACCGTTTCGATTCGTGTGGACGGCGAAACGAAGCTCCGAATCCCAGTTCATCTCCTCGAGGGCATTGTTTGCTTTGGGAGCATCACCATGAGTCCCTTCCTCATGGCCCATTGCGCGGAACACGGCGTTGGGGTCTCCTTCCTCACGGAGAACGGACGATTCCTCGCCCGGGTCGAAGGTTCCGTTTCCGGCAACGTCCTGCTCCGGAGGACCCAGTACCGGTGGGCCGATGATCCCGGTAGGACCGCCGACCTGGCGCGGGCCTTCGTTCTGGCCAAAATCGCCAACGGACGACTGGTTCTTCAGCGGGCCGCGCGGGATCACCCTGCGACAGCGAACGCCCTCGCATCGGCCATCGACGCCATGGCGCGGAGTCTTTCCGACGTGGACAAGGCGGAGGGTGTGGACTCCATCCGCGGCCTCGAAGGCGATGCGGCCAGGGTGTACTTCGGCGCCTTCGACCACCTGATCGTATCGGAGGACTCAGGCTTTCGTTTCGGCGGCCGGTCCAGGAGACCTCCGAAGGACCCCACGAATGCGCTCCTTTCCTTCGTCTACACCTTGCTCCTCCATGACGTCCGGTCGGCCCTGGAGGCCGTTGGCCTCGATCCCCAGGTCGGATTCCTGCACCGCGACAGGCCGGGACGGCCCGGGCTTGCCCTTGATCTCATGGAGGAGCTCAGGGCGTTCCTCGCGGATCGTCTTGTCCTGTCACTCATCAACAGGCGCCAGGTGAAGGCAGCGGACTTCGAGACACGGGAGACCGGCGGGGTATGGATGACCGACGACACGCGGAAGACCGTCCTCGTTGCTTACCAGGATCGGAAGAAGGAGGAGATTCGGCATCCCTTCCTCGACGAGAAGTGCACGGTCGGTTCCATTGCGCACATCCAGGCGCTCCTACTCGCCCGGACCGTTCGCGGAGATCTCGATACCTATCCCCCGTTTTTCTGGAGGTGAGGAACGGAACAGGAGGTGTTTGCCCATGCTTGTCGTTGTCAGTTACGACGTCTCGACCAAGGAGCCTGCAGGCCAGCGACGTCTCCGCCGCGTGGCACGTGCCTGCGAGGACTATGGCCAGCGGGTGCAGAACTCCGTTTTCGAATGCATCGTCGATCCCGCCCACTGGGAGGCTCTCAAGCTCCGCCTGCTGGACGAAATCGATTCATCGAAGGACAGCCTTCGGTTCTACTTCCTCGGGTCCAGCTTCGAACAGAAGATCGAGCATCACGGCGCCAAGGGCGTTCCGGATCTCCGGGGCCCACTGGTGCTGTGATGCAAACGCGAACCTGTCGCACACATGAAAACCCGGGACCTTTCGCGGTAACCGCAACATGTTCTTTGACAACAAGTTATGAATATCTGAATGGTGACACATCCCGCGGTAAGACAAGCTTAGCTGGGATCCGCGCCAGCTACGTCGCAAGAGGCTTGTATCGCGTAAGATAGGACACAAACAGTCGCCCCCCGCGCGGGGGCGCGGATTGAAACGATTCGGTCCACAGGACTGTCTGGAACGAACATCGTCGCCCCCCGCGCGGGGGCGCGGATTGAAACAGAACGGACCCGTTGAAAGGATACTGAATAATAAGTCGCCCCCCGCGCGGGGGCGCGGATTGAAACCTCCCGAGCTTGCGCTTGACCGCGACATAGGCGAGTCGCCCCCCGCGCGGGGGCGCGGATTGAAACATGTGCAAGCCGGGAGGTCATCCCTGTGCCCATGTCGCCCCCCGCGCGGGGGCGCGGATTGAAACTGCTGTATCGATGAGATCCTCAGGCCGAGGCATTGTCGCCCCCCGCGCGGGGGCGCGGATTGAAACTTGACGGGCATACTGGATGACAAGTACCTGGGGTCGCCCCCCGCGCGGGGGCGCGGATTGAAACCGCTAAGCGGATGGCCACGCGGCTTCGTGGTAGAGTCGCCCCCCGCGCGGGGGCGCGGATTGAAACGATTTGTGCCTGTGTGGCCTTATCAACCTGAATGTCGCCCCCCGCGCGGGGGCGCGGATTGAAACCATGGAACGTCTTCGTGGAACAAATCGCCCATGCGTCGCC
>JAADGH010000071.1 GCA_013152475.1 Planctomycetota bacterium | reverse complement strand
TCGGATGCGTTTCAGTCTGTCGGTCATGCAAACCGTTTTCCGTCATTTACCACGAAGCACACGAAGTGCACGAAGGAATATATCGAAGATTCGTCTTCGTGACCTTCGTGGTTTCCCCTCCGTCCTTGCTGACGGGTGGCGCGGCCATCGTCAACGTAGAAGAGCCTTCCAGGCTCTTCGTGAAGCGGCAAGATGCCGCTTCTACTTTTTTCCACGTCATGCGGAATTATACGGCGGGCTCGGACGACATGCAAGGGAGGATGTGGTATACTGTAGTGGGGATCGCAAGCGTCACGACGTATTTTCCTGAGACAGGGGGGGGTGATGACTGTAAACCAGAGATTCGTTGCCGTAACGGCCGTCTTGGCCTGCGTGATCATAGGGAGTGTCCTCTGGTTCGAGTTACCGAGGCCGCTGGAATCCGGGCCGCACCGGCACTATGGTCATACTTGCCTTCGACAGATTGGTCTTGGTTTGTCCATGTATGCCTCAGACCATGATGGTCGCCTGCCAGATTCCCCAGCGCTTCTCTATCCGCACTACATCAACTCGAAGCACATCTTCGCCTGTCCAAGTGATCCCAAGATGCCGAAAAAATGGAAACGTGTGGCAGGAACAGAGCAGATGAGGAAGATGATGGACGCGGGGGTCTGGAGCTTTCGTTACATCCAATTCCTGGAAGATGTCAAAAAGATGAAAGACAAGGAAAGCATCATCATTGCCTTTGGGAAGTTGCAGAAGACCAAGACGAACAAGGGCAGATGCGTTCTCTTTCTGGATAGTCATGTGGAGTTCATGCGCGAAGACACCTTCCGCGGATGCCTCAACAACATGCTCACCTTCGACCACGTCAGCCCCGAGCAGAAGGCCTACTGGCGCGGGTTCATCGAGGGGATGAAGGGGGAGGGGGAGGGGTGACAGATTTGGTGGGGCAAGCCCCACCCTACATTTGACGGCATCACTCCTCCCGGGACATCGGGGACGCCGGGGAAGGTGGGGGGGAGCATGATGCGGTCGGTCTTGGGGACGGACGGAGGGACGAGCTCCGGCAAGAAGTGCACCACCAGCGGCATCGCGATCATGAAGAACAGGACGGGGATGAGAAGGAAGCGAATGAGGGAGCGCTCCTTCCGCATGTGGAGCAGGATGAGAAGGAGGAAGGCCACGGCGTTGGCGCTGGCGAGGCAGCCGAGCAGGCGTGCATCGCCCCGCCAGAAGTAGACCGCGAACTCCGGCTTGGCCTTCAGCATCGCGAACACACCCGACCCAGCCGTGACCAACACCCACACGATCTTGGTGATGACCAGGAAAACCTTGACGCCGAGTGGCGCGTTGTCGGCGTCTCTGCCCGGCGTGACGACATGCAGCAGGATGCCGCCGGCGAACAGGAAAACGAAGTAGAAGACGACTGCAGCAACCAGCATCTTCGAGCGAGACCTCCCGTCGCTTTCTGTCCTAATCGTAATCTTAATCTTAATCCTAATCCATTGCAAGAGTGCAGATTAGGATTAAGATTAGGAGTAGGAGTAAGAGAGGGAGTGGCCCCTTGTTCCACCACTCACCATAAATGAATCACGTGTCCCTCGCCCATGAACCAGATGCAGTCCACGGCGAAGGAGAGGCCGACGCCGAGGATGTAGCCGACCATGGCGCCCACGAAGAAGGGCTTCGACCGCTCGTAGAGATGCCCGCCGCCGAGCTTTACGATGCAGAACTTGATGACCCACGTGAGGAAGATGCTGAACGTCGCCATGCGCACCGGGTGCGTCCCGGCCACGGCGAAGCCGAGCGGATGGACCGGCCACCACGGGATGCGATACTGCACGGCAACCAGCAGCGCCATGATCGCCGCGCCGCCGCCCATGAATGCGATGCGCGCCCAGTCGGTGGGCATGGGGTTGCGGATCTTGTTCACGACGATCCCGAAGATCCAGTGGTTGCCCCGCCAGAACTCGAAGGAGTTGAAGTTCGCCGCGCCGTCGCGGTAGCCGAGGTAGAGCGTGTACCACACCCCCGTAACCATCGACACCACCGCCGCGATGGCCATGGCCAGGAGGAAGCCGCGGCGGGCCTTGGGGAAGTTGTCGCTCAGGCGCGCCACATGCGCCGCTGTGCTCGGCACCAGGCGCTCGACGTTGCAGCAGGGGCAATACGTTAGACCCATGAGCGCGATGTCGCCGGTCGGCATGGAGGCGGAACCGAGGATGTGGAACGTGGCCGACTGGGGCGTGATCGGCCCCCAGAGATAGACCAGCCCCGTCTGCGCCACGAGCTTCGACACGCCGACGTAGGTGATATAGACCATCGGCAGAAAGAGGGCCAGCGTGCGGATGGACATGCCGGCCTTGTGCATCCACGCGGCGATGAAAAACGCGCCGAGGACCGTGCCCACCAGGGCCGCGCGGTAGCTCATGAGCTCGCGGGAGTCGTCCACCTCGCTCTGTCGGCCGAGGGCATGGAGGAGGACGTTCTTGAAATGGCTCCGCGTCATCCAGAAGCCGATGAGGACGATGACCAGGAAACCGCCGAAGCTCTGCCAGCCGGTGGCGGCATTGAAGGTGCACCAGTTGTCGGGCCGGCCGATGCTGAAGCCGGTGCGGTTGAAGATGCCGACCTCGACGGTGACGAGCAACTGGTAGAACCAGATGCTGAGCAGCACATCGAGCGGCGTGAAGAAGGCGAAGGCCATGACGAAGATATTTACTTTTGCGAGGATCGGCGGGAAGCCCTTCCACAGCCGGAGCCAGCGCCACTTGCCGATGGGGACCTGTGGGACGGTGGGGTAGAAGTAGTGGATCATATTCCAGCAGATCATGAAAAACGGCACTGCCGCGCCGAACCAGAAGGCCCCCGACCGCGCAAAGGGAGGCAGAATGCGCCCCCGCGACGCCGACCCCTCGATGAGGGCCAGGGGGATCTGGACGAGGGGATAACTGAGCCGCTCGTTCTCCGCCCACTGCTTGCGCAGGATGACCATGGTGCAGAAGCACGTGACGAAGATGGCGAAGATGAGGAGCGCCCACCACGTGAGCGGCCGGACCCACGCGCCCCAGGGGATGGTTTGATCGACGGGCAGGCCCTCATAGAACCACGTGACCGCGTTGCCCTGGTCGCTGGGGCAGAGCCATTGGGGCAGGTGCTTCACCAGGAGCTCGTTCCACTGGTTCTCCGGCGAGGCGAAGTAGGCCGGCGAGATGGTGAAGCTGAGGAGGAACCCGATAATGCCGAGGGTGGGGAAGATGGCGGCGATCATGGCCATGGAGAAGATGACCACCAGCTCGTACGGCTCGAAGGCCCACGCCGGCCGGAGCCACCGGAGGAAGATATTCACCGGGAAGGCCAGCAGAACGAAGGGCAGCATCGTGGCGACGGAGAGATAGCCGAAGCGCATCCAGGAGGAGTGGACAATGTAGTAGGAGTACGGCTCCCAGAGGTTGATGAGCGCGGCCAAGGCCGTGCCGACGATGAAGGGACGATACTTCCGCAATGCAATCTCGGCCGATGGTGAATGAACTCGTGAACTCGCGATGCCCCATCATACACGCGACGGCGGGGAAGTCAAGGACCAGCGAAGCCGGGGCGGCTCGGTCTCCTCGCGTTGTGATTGACAGGGAGAACGATTCCGAGTATAGTGAGATATGTTCAGATCGTGAGCCCTTCCCGAACGAGACCACTATCCACATTCAGGAGCAGGACCATAAGCCGCGCCGCAAATCAACGTCCTTTCCGATGTCGGCGATTCATCGCAATGGCCCTGCGGGTGAGCATCGCCGCACTATCGAGTCCTGCGGAGGCGCGGGATACCGCCCGGCAGGTCCTCGGCGCCGCTTCGCCTTCCCATGACCGATGCCTTGTGTGTGTCCATGCGTTCTGGTAGAATAGCAGTTCGTGGTTTTGAGTTTCATGGAGTGTCTTGGTCCAGTGATCCGACTGGCGGCGGCGAATATTGCTAACCGCAAACTCCGAAGCGCCATCTGCGTGGTGGCGGTCGGCGTCGGCATCGCCATGCTTCTCGTTCTCGTGGGGATGACCGAAGGCTCCCTGGGCGAAGTCGCCGAGCGGATGCAGTCCGTCGGCGCGGACCTGCTTGTGCACCCCGGCGACGTGAACCCCGTTCTCGACTCCGAGGCCATCATGCCCATGAAGGCCGGAGTCATCATGGAGGGCATCGACGGCGTCCGCGCCGTATGCCCGGTGGTCCTGGCGCGGATCACGCTGAAGCACAAGACCCAGCGCGTCTTCGGCATCCGGCCCGATGCGTTCCGCTCCGTGGGGGCCGGGCTGGAGGTCCTCGAAGGCCGCCTGTGGCAGGCAGAGAACGAAGTCGTTATCGACCGCCGGCTCGCGGAGGGGCTGGGGTACAAGCTCGGCGACGTCATCAAGCGCCTGGGCCGGGACTTGACGATCGTGGGCATCTGCGAGGCGAACAACGGGGCGCGGGTGCTCATGCCGTTCGAGACGCTCCAGAAGGCCCGCGCCGCGACGGAGCGGGCGTCGTTCTTTTTTGTCAAATGTTCGTCGCCCGAGGACGCGGGACGGGTCGCGTCGAAGATCGAGCAGGCGCTCGCCCCCATCGGGGTCAAGACGATCCTCCTCCGCGACTACGACCACGCGCTCCGGCAGAGCTTTCGCGGCCTGGAGGAATTCATCCGCGGCGTGAGCACGGTCTGTCTCGCGGTGAGTTTTCTTGTCATCTTCCTGGCCCTGTATGTGGCCGTGCTGGAGCGCACGCGCGAGATCGGCATCCTGAAATCGCTCGGCGCGTCGAAGAGGTCCATCGTGATGAACGTGATGACCGAATCGCTGTTCCTGTGTCTACTCGGGGTGCTGTGCGGAATCGCGCTCAGCGCCGTGGGAAAGCTCGTCCTTGCGAAATGCCTGCCCATGCTGACCGTCACACTGAGCGTGAGGTGGATGCTGATCGCCGGCGGCCTTGGCATCGTGGGCTCGGTGCTTGGGGCCGTCTATCCCGCATGGTGTGCGGTCCGGCTCGACCCGGCCGTAGCGTTGACCTATGAGTAATCGCAGCAAACAACCGATCATCCAGACCGTTGGATTGGAAAAGTCCTACCGAATCAAGGGCGGGCGGATTCCCGTCCTGCACGGCATCGACCTGACGGTCCAGGCGGGGGAGTTTGTGGCCGTGTGCGGCCCGTCCGGGTGTGGCAAGTCCACGCTCCTGCGCCTGCTGGCCGGTCTCGACCGCGCCGACTCGGGCTCGATCCGGGTGGACGGCGACGAGCTGACCGAGGTGGGCGACGCCCGCCGCACGGCCATCCGCAGGGAGAAGATCGGGTTCGTTTTCCAGCGGTTCAATCTGCTGCCTGCGCTGTCCGCGCTGGCGAACGTGCGCCTGGCGCTGCGGATCAAAGGCCGCCCGAAGGGCGACGGCGCGGCGGCCGTGCTGGCGCAGATGGGGCTGAAGGAGAAGCTCGACCGCAAGCCGATGGCGCTCTCCATGGGCGAGCAGCAGCGTGTGGCCATCGCGCGCGCGGTGGCGCACAGACCCAAGCTCCTCTTCGCCGACGAGCCGACGGGGAACCTGGACTCGAAGAACGCCGAGGAGGTGCTCGGCATCTTCCGCAGTCTGAACCAGGAGAGCGGACAGACCATTGTGATGATCACCCACAACACGGAGGCGGCCCGGGTCGCGGATCGCATCGTGCGGATGCGCGACGGCCGGCTGGCGGACGGGGGGGCATGAGCGAAGTGGGTGCTTATGAGGAGATCAAGGCCGCATCGGAGCTGGGCTACCGCCGGTGGTTCTGGCCCTTCGCGGTGGGTTTCGGGATGACCATGCTCGCCGCGGCCTACGGGGTGCAGGCCGGCATGCTGCCGAGGAGCATCGGCCACCTGGCCTTCTTCACGGCGTACATGAGCCTGGCCTGCACGTTCTGTCCGCTGCCCACGGCGTGGATCTTCCTGTGGATGGGGCGGGACTTCCACCCGTTCCTGGTGGCGACCCTCGGCGCGCTGGGGACGTGCGTGGCGAACCTGAACGACTACTATCTCCTCAGCTTTCTGCTGCGCTACCGCCTGGTGGACCGCGTGCGGGCGACGCGCACGTACCACGTCGCGGTCCGGTGGTTCGACAAGGCGCCGTTCCTTATCTTGTCGGCGGCTACGTTCCTGCCGATCTCGGTGGATGTGGTTCGGCTGTTGGCGATCTCGCGTCGGTACAGCCGGAAGCGGTTCGCGCTGGCGACGTTTGTCGGCCGGTGGCCGCGATACATAATTCTGGCGCTGATCGGCCGGGAACTGCAACTAAGTTGGATGGGGATTCTGATGGTGTTTGTCGCCCTGGCCCTGATCGGGCTTGGTAAATTTGCCTGGGACCTGGTTCGGAGAAAGAACAGATGAGACCTGCCGCCCTATTGGCGATGTTCCTGTTTGCTTCGCTTGCCGGTGTGACAGCGGATGACGGGCAGAAGGAAGTGGATCGAATCGTAGGGGAATTCAAGAAGGCCACGCAGGCCCTCAAGGCCCTCAGCGCCAACCTGGAGGGGTCGAAGGTCTGCAAGATGATGGAGTTTCGCGAGGACTACAAGGCCACGTTGAAGATGCAGCGACCCAAGAAACTCCGTATCGATTACACCGAGCCGTACAAGGAGCTTCGCGTCGTGAACGGCGACGTGGCATGGATTTATGAGCCGGAGATGAACCAGGCCCAGCGCATCGACCTGAGCCGCCGCGGCCAGGAGGTGAGGGGCGCGACGCCGCTGGAGCTGGCCTTCTCGGGCAACGTGGACGAGCTCCGGCGCGATTACAATATCACGCTCGTGAAGACGGAAAAGACGGAGAAGGGCAAGACCGTCTATACCCTCGAACTCAAGCCGAAGGGCGAGGAGGTCGAGGCGAAGTACCGCTCCATCCAGTTCAAAATGAAAGAAGGTGTATGGGTGCCCTTCGAGATCGTCACCACCAACCTGACCGGCGACACGGTGGAGACCTACATCCTGAAGGACCTCAAGATCAACCCCTGGACCCTCGGATGGAACTTCAACTGGAAGCCGCCATTGGGGGTGGACGTGGTGAATCCGCTGCAATAGGGCCCCCCTTTGCGGCAGGGCGGCTATTGGTCGTTCTTTTCCCCTTTTTCGTCCTTCTTTTTCTCTTCCGGGCCCTTGTCTTTCTTCGCAGCGTTTTCAGGGACCCGGGGGATGCCTGCGACGATGGTGGCAAACACCTCGGGGGCGTTGCCGACGAAGTATGTCCCTGGTTCTCCCGCTGGGATCATCTGGCTGACCGTCCCGCCCTTGGCCTTGAATATCGTCTTCCTCTTTTTGCTCACGCGTTTGGTCGTGACCATCTCGGCTACGCCCTTGATGTTGCGGTCGATGTGTTCCCTTTCGCCGTCGGCGCTGGCAATTATCATCTTGCTGGCCACCATCGCCTGGTACATGACCTTGAGGATGGCGTCCTGTGTCCGCTCGGCCGCCTTCAGCCCCTTCCGGTTCCGAGGATCGAGATCGAAGACGTCATATCCCTTATCTCGAAGCCGGGTCTTGATGTGCATGGCGATCACGTTGGGTTCAACCTTCGCATCAGAGCCCTTCCACTTGCCCACAACGACGAGCCCGATCTTCCTGATGTTGTACGACGCAAAGTCGTCATCGGCCTTGCCGCCCCCCTGAAACCCTGACTGAGCCACGGCGCACGCCGGCGGGAGCAGAAACAAGAGTCCCAGTGCGACCCCCAATCTTTTCATGATTCTCATCCTTTCCGATTTCCTCAAGGCGCCTTCCAGAATGTGCGGCAACCCAACAAGTTTATCCTATTCACGCAGCCATAGATTGTCAAGATCAAACTCGGAGGAGTTTCCCCCCCCAGCGGTGTCATTGCGGAGGGCCTCTTCCGCGACAGCGGAAGAGGCGACGGCGCAATCTCCTCCCTCCAACCGGCATCGTTTGATGAGATTGCTTTGTCGTCACGCGACGTGCGTGACCCTCGCAATGATAGGGCGCGGGTCCCGCAAGCCGAGTTTCGCAAACCCAATGACCAACAGTGGTTACGCTTGATCCCATCTGCATTCTTGGAAAAGTCATGGTCACCGAAGAAATACAAATACCGGGCAGTCTTGACATCCGCGCATAAAACAGTTATGCTACATGTCAGGTGAACGCACCCGGTTCGTATGTCCCGGAGCCAAGTTGATGCTGCCCCATGGCCCGCGAGGGCTGTTCCTCAAAACGGTGGTGTTTCTCCTCTGCTGCCTTTCGACCTCGAAGGCATGGGCCTGTCCCTATACCGTTCGTGATGTGGGATATTCCTCCTGGAATCGGGGAACGTACACCGCCTATCTTTTCACGAAAGACGACTCCCCGGAAAGCCGCCGACTGGCCGAATCGTTTCGGGCGCTGTCGCATGACATATTCGCGGATGCGAATGTCAAAGCCGCTGTTGTCCCTCCGGAGAAGCGAGACGACCACAAGGCCGCCCCGTACTTGATCGACCTGGGCATCGACGCCTTCCCGGCGATCATCCTCGTTTCCCCCGACGATCGCGCGCTCAAGCTGTGCGGGAGCGAGGCGGGGGGATTTTCCGAGAAGGAACTGCGGAGCAAGCTGAGCACCGTCGTCTCCTCTCCCGCCCGAGAGGAGCTCGAGATGCACTGCATCCGCGAGTGGTGCATCGCCCTGCTTGTTTCCGGCAGCAGTGACAAGGCGAACACCGCGGCGGAAGGGCAGATCGACGCCGCGAACAAGGAGGTCGCCGGCACGACAACTGCCACGGGCCGAGTCATGCGGAACGGGGCGCACCGGATCACCGTATCCGCCGAGGATCCGAAAGAGCAGGTCCTGCTGTGGAGCCTGCAGCTCGACCGCCCATCGGCCAAGCCCCGGGTGGTCATCCTCTACGGTCGCGGCCAGCAGATCGGTCCGGTCCTTGAGGGCGACGGCATTACGAAAGCAAACCTGGTCATGGTATATGAGGCGCTCGGCCGGAACTGTTCCTGCACGGCCGATCCCTCCCTCTGGTCGGGGCCGTCGATCCCTATGCCGTGGAGCGAGGTCCGGCGAATGGAGCTGCGCGAGACCTACGGCTTCGACCCCGACAGCCCGCGGTTCCGGTCGGCCGTGGCGGCCTACGTACCCGGCGCGGCCAAATCGAGCGACTTCGTGCGCGGCATCATCGGCTACTCGGAGGGCTACGTGGAGTACACCGAGCCGCCCGATGCGCCGACGGTGGCCATGCCCACCGTCGAGCCGCAGCCCGCGGCGGTTGTGGTGAAGCCAAGAAAAACATCCACGCTGGAGCGCAACACGGGGTATACTGTATTCTATGTGATTGGGGGAATGACCTTGCTGGTCGCGGTGGCGGGCAGCATACTGGCTGTCTGGAGAATGAGAGTGTCCTGATGTCAACGCTTCGCCTTCTATTCAAAGAGATCGCTCACCGAAAGCTCAACTTTCTTCTGGGGCTGTTGGCCGTGGTCGCGGCGGTGAGCCTGTTCGTCGCTCTGCTGACCATGGGCCGCGCGTCGGAGCGGGAGACCCGTCGCCTGACGCGCGACCTGGGGTTCAACCTTCTCATCGTCCCGAAGGCGACGAACATGGTGGACTTCTGGGCCACGGATTTCGCAAAAGAGGAGATGCCCGAGGGCTACGTGGAGCGGCTCGCCAAGACCCCCGGCCTGATGATGGATCACTTCGTCGCGACGCTCCAAAAGAAGATCACCTGGCGCGATCGAAAGATCCTCCTGAAGGGGCTCCTGCCCGAACGCGGCGCCATCGGCCAGCGGAAGAAATCCCCTATGGGCTACAAGATCGAGCCGGGGACCGCCTACGTCGGCTATGAACTGGCACAGAGCCAGAAACTCAAGAAGGGGGACAAGATCGACATCGCCGGCACAACGCTTACCATCCAGCGATGCCTGCCGGAGGACGGGAGCAAGACCGACATCACGATCCACGTCCACCTCCACGACGCGCAGAAGATCCTCGGCAAAGAGGGGAAGATCAACATGATCGAGGCGCTCGGGTGCCTGTGCCTGGGCCACAGCCTCGCCACCATCCGCAAGCGGCTCGAAAAGGCCCTGCCGGAGACGAAGGTGACGGAGTTCAAGACCATCGCCCTTCACCGCGCTGAGACCCGGGAGATGGTCGAGAAGTACGTCGCCTTCATCGTGCCCGTGGTCCTGCTGGTCTGCGCGGGGTGGGTGGGGGTGCTCTCGCTCATCAACGTCCGCGAGCGGCGGCAGGAGATCGGCACGCTCCGGGCGCTCGGGGTCGGGTCCGGTCGAATTGCCGCCCTGTTCCTTGGGAAGGCCATCGTCCTGGGCCTCGTGGGGGCCATGATTGGGTACATCATCGGGACCGCCCTGGCCCTGAAGTACGGGCCGGAGATCTTCAAGATCACGTCCGAAAAAATTGTGCCCATCTATGGTTTGCTGATCTGGTCGCTCGTCGCTGCGCCCATCGTCGCGGCCATTGCCGGTTTCCTGCCGACGATGGTGGCGGTCACCCAGGACCCGGCAGTCACGTTAACGGAAGAGTAGCCCACCATGATCCGTCTTGAGAACGTCAGCAAGGTCTACCGGAAACAAAACGACGACATCCGCGCACTCGACGACGTCGATCTCTCCGTCGAGAAGGGCGAGTTCCTCTGTGTGAAAGGGCCGAGCGGCAGCGGCAAGTCTACGCTGCTCCTCACCATGGGCGGCATGGTGCGGCCGACGGAGGGGAAGGTCCTGGTCGACGGCGCTGACGTCTACGCCATCTCCGGCCACGAGCGCGCCGTCTTCCGGGCGCAGAACATCGGGTTCGTCTTCCAGATGTTCCACCTCATCCCCTATCTTACCGTTATTGAGAATGTCCTCGTCCCCGCCCTTGCCGCGGGACGCAAACCGGACCGCGCTGAGGCCGAGGCGCTCCTGAAGCGGTTCAACATGACCGACCGGCTGCGCCACCGTCCCTCCGAGCTGAGCACGGGTGAGCGCCAGCGCGTCGCCATGGCGCGGGCCCTGCTCAACAAGCCCCAACTCATTCTTGCCGACGAGCCCACCGGCAACCTTGATCCCGACAACACCGGCGAGGTCATGGGCTACCTCACCGAGTTCCACGGCAACGGCGGTACGGTCGTCGTCGTTACTCACGAAGAGCTGACCGCTGAGCACGCCAACCGCGTGGTCCATCTGAAGGAAGGCCGGATCGAGGCGGAGTGACGGGGCGGGCGCCCGCCATTCGTGCACAACCGACAATCCACTTGCCGTCCCATCGACTCTCCTTCGCGTCCTTCGTGGTGCGATCGCTCTTGCCCCACCAATCCCCATTCAAAGATCTCGTGGAAGAGTTTGGCGAATTTAGGTATTGCAATTCATCCGCCCTTCCCGTATGCTGCCTGTCTGTGAATTTGGCAGTGTTATTGTCTTCAGGAAGAAGCGTAGGAGAGAACACGATGGCAAAAGCAGAAGCGGCCAAGAAACCTATGACCAAGTCTGAGCTGTTGGGCAATATCGCAGAAGAATGCGGTCTGACCAAGAAACAGGTCGCGGCGGTTCTCGATGCGCTGGCCGGCAATATCAAGAAAAGCCTTGGCGGCGGCGCGGGGAAGTTCGTTCTTCCCGGCTTGCTCAAGATCGAAAAGAAGATGGTTCCTGCCCGACCGGCCCGCAAAGGCGTGCCCAATCCCTTCAAGCCGGGCGAGCTGATGGACATTGCGGCCAAACCCGCCCGGACAAAGATTGCGGTGCGCGCGCTCAAGAACCTGAAAGAGATGGCATAGCCGAGCAGCGTTGAGACCGGGCCTGCCGGGGCCTGTGCCCCTTGCTTCGGGCGCACGTTGTGTGCGCAGGCGCAGACGTTGGGGGAAGCTCTACACAGGAAGGTAGCTCTAAGTGAAAATACTGCTCGTGCAACCGGGCGCCGAGACCCAGGAGCATGCGTTCCGGATGCCGGCGTTTCCCGAACCGCTCGCTCTCGAAGTCCTGGCGGCTTATCTTCCCGATCATGAGGTCCGGATTCTGGACCTTCGGATCAACGACACGCTCGATGCCGAGCTCGGTGAGTTCGCCCCCGACATCGTGGGGGTTACCGCGCTCACCACCGAGGTGTATGATGCGTATCTTGCAGTGGACCGAACACGTGAACTCCTGCCCAGCGCGGTCATTGTCGTGGGAGGCATCCACGCCTCGCTCATGCCGCGGGATTTCGAGCGTCCGTCCGTGGACGTCATTGTGAAGGGGGAAGGCGAGCTGACGCTGAAGGAACTGGTCTCAGCCGTAGAGGAATCGAGGCCGCTGTCGTCCGTGCCGGGCATGCGCGTTCGCACGCCGGACGGAGGATATGTCGATACTCCCGAGCGCACCGAGCGGGTCCAGCTCGACGAGGCGCCGCTCGCGCGCCGGGACCTCCTGGCGCACTACCGCAGCCGCTACCATTTCCACTTCCACCACCCGACGTTCTCGATTGAGGCGGGGCGCGGCTGCCCATTCAAGTGCGACTTCTGTTCGGTGTGGAAGATGCACCCGGGGAAGTGCCGCTACGCGTCAGCCGAGCGGGTCTTTGCGGAGCTGGAGTCCATTGAGGCGAGGAACACCCTCTTCGTGGACGACAATTTTCTGGCCAATGTCCCGCGCGCCAGGAAGCTGTGCGAGATGATCCGCGCCAGCGGCATGGAAAAGACCTATGGCATGCAGGCCCGGAGCGACACGATTGCGCGATACCCGGACCTCATTGAGGAATGGGCGGGGGTTGGGCTGGGGGGAGTTCTGATCGGGTTCGAAACGCCATGCCCCGAACGACTCAAGAGGCTGAACAAGTCGAACACCCTCAGCAACAACGACGAGACCATTCGCATCTGCCAGGCCAATGGTGTGGATGTATGGGGCGCGTTTATCGTGAATCCGGACTTCGATGCGGATGACTTCCAGCAACTGCTCGACTACGTGACCGACCACGGCATCAGGCTCCGGCAGTTCACCGTGCTCACCCCGCTTCCGGGAACGCCGCTCTTCGAGCAGGAGGCGGAGAGATTGGTCACGCGGGACTA